>CAZSKV010000533.1:0-6916 GCA_964607495.1 uncultured candidatus Brocadiaceae bacterium | reverse complement strand
CTGCGGGCCCTGCAGGGCGGCGACCACGGCTTGCGCGTGCGCCGCGCCGAGTTCGTCCTGGACCGGCCAGACCGGCCGCACGCCCGCGACCGCGACGCTGACCTTGTGACCCTGCTTGCTGCCGATGCGCTCGAGCAGCTGGCCGGCGAGCGCCTTCTGGCGGTCGAAGGGCGTCGCCGCACCCTCGCTCAACAGGCCGGTGCTGTAGGTCGCGTCGAGCACGAGCACGTGGTGGCACGCGCCGCCGAGCAGGCCCGAGACCGCGGAGTCGCGCAGGCTCGGCCGCGCGATCGCGAACGCGAGCACGAGCGGGATCAGACAACGCAGCAGCAGCAGCAGGTTCTCGGCGCGCAGGCGGCGCCGCTGCTTCTTGTAGGCCGCGAGCAGGAACTCCATCGCCGCCCAGGGCCGGCGCCGGTAACGCTGCCGGTTCAGCAGGTGGATGATCAACGGCACCGCGAAGAGCAAGGCGCCGAAGAGCAGGGCCGGGTTCAGGAAGTGCAGCACTTCGCTACTTGCGGCGCTTGGCCCGGGCCGTGCGGGCGGCCAGATAGGAAGAGAGCGCGACGTCGAGCGACTGGTTGGTCACCAGCGGCACGTAGTCGATCCGCTGCGCGAGGCAGCTCTTCTTGACCTGTTCCTGGAAACCGCGGATCTCCTGCAGGTAGGCGTCGCGCAGCGAGCGCGGGTCGACCAGCAGCTCGGGCAGCTGCTCCATCCCTTCGAAGAGCGTCATCCGTTCGAACGGGAACTCGAGCTCGTCGCGATCGAAGACGTGGAACACGATCACGTCGTGGCCGCGCTGCGCGAGCGCCTGCAGCCCCTTGTGCACGGCTGCCGCGTCGTCGAAGAGATCCGAGAACACGAGGATCATGCCGCGCGACTTCAGCTCGCTCGCGAGCTGCTGCAGCACCGTGCCGATCTTCGTCTTCTGGCCGGGCTTCGCTTCCTCGAGGTTCTTGGTCAACACCCCGAGGTTCTGGCGCGTGTTGCTGGGCGGCAGCTGGCGCACGACCTGTTCGTGGAAGAGCGCGAGACCGACCGCGTCGGCCTGCTGCTGGATCAGGTAGGCCAGCGAGGCGGCCGCCGTGGCTGCATAGGCGAACTTGGTGAGCCCGCCCTCGTGGCCGTAGGACATCGACTCGCTCTGGTCCACGAAGAGGTTTGCGCGGAGGTTGGTCTCCTCCTCGAACTCCTTGATGTAGAGCCGGTCGGTCTTGCCGAGGATCTTCCAGTCGAGGTAGCGCGGGTCGTCCCCGGGCACGTACTCGCGATGCTGCGCGAACTCGACCGAGAAGCCGCGGTACGGCGAACGGTGCATCCCGGTCACGAAGCCCTCGACGACCAGGCGGGCCCGGAGTTCGAGCTTGCTGACCTTGGCCAGGACCTTCGGATCGAGGTAGTCGGGCGCTGCGGTCTCTGCCACGGGCTGGGTCTCCTGTCTCTGTGCGGATCGTCTCCGGGCCGGGCTCAGCGGCTGATGACCTTCGGCAGCTTGCCGTCGGCCAGGGCCGGGCTCTCGTTGGCCTGGATCTCCTGCAGCAGGCGCTCGACGACCTTGTCCGAGGTCACGCCCTCGGCCTCGGCGGCGAAGCTGGTGATCAGGCGGTGGCGCAGCACCGGCCGCGCGACCGCGCGGACGTCGTCGGCGGCCACGTAGAAGCGGCCGTGCAGGATCGCGTGCGCCTTGGCGCCGAGCACCAGGTTCTGGCTCGCGCGCGGCCCGGCGCCCCAGGCCAGCCACTCCTTGACCCAGGCCGGTGCCTCGCCCGTGGTCAGGCGCGTCGCGCGGCACAGGCGCAGCGCGTAGTCGAGCACGTGGTCGGCGATCGGGACTTTGCGCACGATGCTCTGCAGCGCGAGGATCTCCTCGGCGCCGAGGATCGGCTGCAGCGACGCCTCGGTGGCCTCGGTCGTGCGGCGCAGGATCTCGCGCTCGTCGTCGAAGGTCGGGTAGTCGACCTTCACCATGAACATGAAGCGGTCGAGCTGCGCCTCGGGCAGCGGGTAGGTGCCCTCCTGCTCGATCGGGTTCTGCGTCGCGAGCACGAAGAACGGCCGCTGCAGCTCGTGGCGTTCGCCGCCGACGGTCACCTGGTACTCCTGCATCGCCTCCAGCAGCGCGGCCTGCGTCTTGGGCGGAGTGCGGTTCACCTCGTCGGCCAGGACGACGTTCGCGAACAGCGGACCCTTGAGGAACTTGAAGCGTCGCGTGCCGCTCGCCTTGTCCTCCTGGATCACCTCCGTGCCAGTGATGTCGGCCGGCATCAGGTCGGGCGTGAACTGGATGCGGTTGAACGAGAGCGACAGCACCCGCGCGAGCGTCGAGATCATCAACGTCTTCGCGAGGCCCGGCACGCCGATCAGCAGGCAGTGGCCGCGGCAGAACAGCGCCGTGAATAGCTGGTCGGTCACGTCGTCCTGGCCGACGATCACCTTCTTGATCTCGGCCTTCATGGCCGCGTAGGCCTTCTGCAGCTTCTGCACCTGCTCGAGATCCTGGGACGACTGCGGCGGAGGGGTCTGGCTCATGTCTTGCTCGGACTCTTGGGTCTCTGGTCGGCGGAAGGGGGCGGCCGGAGCCTGCTGACTACGGATGGCTCGCGGCGACGGTCAGTTCGGTCTGCGCGCCGCGCAACATAGCGGCAGGCCGCGTTCGACGGGGCTCCGAGAGCGAAACTCCGGAGGCGCTCACCGGCGGGTTCGGCCCTGGGGGTGGCGGAGCTGGGGCTCGGGCGGCTGCGGGGATGGCTCCTTGGCCAGAGCCGAGCTGAGTTCGTCCGGGGTCAGGTTCAGGCGATCGATCTCGACCAGGAGCGTCTCGACGTCGTGGTCCATCGCCGCTTCGCGGCCGCGCCAGCCGGCGAGCAGGCGGTCGAGCTCGCCCTTGATGCGCACCAGATCGGCTTCGGTCGCCTTGTGCACTTCCTTCTCGTGCAGGGCGGGCACGGTGCTGGTCACGAGGAGCAGCAGCGTCGCGGCCAGGAAGCCGAGGGTCAGCAGCAGCGGAAACGCCGACTGCTCGTGGTGCGCGCGGTGCGCGCGCTCGCTCGGCCAGGGATCGACCTGGCCTGCCCTCGAGGAAACCGCCATCTGCGGGGGTTCATAGCCGGGGGGAAGGCGGGAGGGAAGGCGCTCGCGCGGAATCGCCGGAGTTCGTGGCCGGCCCGGGGCGCCGGGCATGGAGCGCCCGGCCGCCGGTGCCCTTGCACCGAGCCGGCACCGGCCGCAGACCGCGCGCTCACGCCACCCCGTAGACCGCCCCGTCCCCGAGCTTCTCCTCGATCCGCAACAGCTGGTTGTACTTCGCCACCCGGTCGGTCCGGCACGGAGCTCCGGTCTTGATCTGCCCGACGTTCGTCGCGACCGCGAGGTCGGCGATCGTCGTGTCCTCGCTCTCGCCCGAGCGGTGCGACATCACGGCGCGCATGCCGGCGGCGCCGTCCTCGACCCGGAACATGCGATCGGAAGGCCGCTCTCGACCCCCTCATCCCCGACTCGCGGGACGCGGATGCGATCGCGTCGTCTCGGGGAAGCCGGGCATGGATGGCGATCGGGATTCTGCGTCGAAGGTGGTCCGGCGTGACGATCAGCGGTTGCAGTGCTAATCTTCAGCAGCGTCTTCCAGGTCGTGGCAGTGGCGTTCTCGGTTCAGAGTCGTAACGACAAGGAGAAGCGATGATAGGATTCGCCGTTCGCCGTTCGCCGTTCGCCGTTCGCCGTTCGCCGTTGGCCGTTCGCCGTAGCACGGCTTCGTAGGTCCGCCACCAACCTGGCGGGCAGGATCACGATCATGGCAGCGCTCGCCACCGGTCTCGCGCGGCAGGACTGCGTGGCCCAGGGCGGGGGAGGTTCGACGCAGCCGCCTGAGCGGGTCATCCATCTCTGGGTCGACCCGCTCTATGGCAACGACGCCTACGTGAACGGCGCCGGGACGCCGTGGGGAAACCCGAGCAGCACGACGACCGGCTGCACGACCGGCGAGACCGCACCGAACCTCGTGCTCGACGCGAGTGGCGCAGTTCTGCTGAACGCCGCGTGGCCGCTCAAGACCGTGACCGCGGCGCTCGGCTACATCTACGCGGCGACCGGGGCGGCGCCGGGCACGCCGCCGCTGCCCTACGCGCCGCAGGGGGCGGTCGTGTGGCAGCACGCGATCATCCACTGCATGCCGGGGGTCTACGGTGCGATGACTCCGCATCCGGACAACGGGATCCTGGGAAACGGCGAGCCGTTTCCGATCGCGCTGCCGCCGAACGTCAGCATCCAGGGGACCAGCGCGATGAACACCCTGTTCTTCGCCGGTGCGTTGCCGACCAGCGTTGGACCGGTGTTCGAGTTCGGCACGACGACGTCGTTCGATGGCGAGAACACGTTCGTCGACAAGGTGTCGATCAGCGGGGTTCTGCAGGAACCGACGGAGGGCATGCTCAAGCGATCTGACGCCGCGGTCTACATCGGCGCCGACAAGGCGAGCGAGCCGACGCTCTCGAACTGCTTCATCTACCGGAACTTCGTCGGCGTGCTCGTCGCGGCTTCGGGCGAGACGCCGGAGCCGCTCGTGCAGCACCACGGTGTCAAGCTCGTGAACAACACGTTCGCGTTCAACCGGATCGGTCTCTGGAACGGCCAGGACATCCCACCGACCACGCCCGCGAGCGGCTGGTCGAAGCTGATCGCGATCGACAACATCTTCGATGGCGGCGAGCCGACGACGGCGCAGTGCACGCTCCCGCCTTCGTTCGGCACCGTCGCTGCCTGGCGGGGCGGCAGCGTGGGATTCGAAGGCGTTCCGCCTGCGGATCTGAGCGTCGTGACCGGCGCCGGGCCGGTGGATTTCAACGCCTACGAGGAACGGTACTACGACACCGGCGTGCCGATCCTCGCGAACCTGCCGCCGACCGGCATGCGGCCCGCCGCCACGCGACCGGGCACGCCAGGCTTCAACATCTCGCCGATCACCGGCCGTACGGCCTTGGGAATCGGTCCGGACCGTGGGGCGCTCTACCTCCGCGACCTGTTCTGCAACATGGCGGCGTACGGCAACCCGGCCCTCGGGCTCCCCGCGGGGACGATCTTCTTCGACTTCTCGCCGACCGACTTCCGCCTGGCCCCGAACACCTCCCTGGCCACGCGTGACACCTCGGGCTACATGGTCGCACCGGGCGCGCTGAACGCGCTCGTGGACGCGGGCTGGAGCACGGTCCCGGCGACGATGGGCAACGGCCTCGTGATGGCGCACGCGCCCGGCCACCTGCCGCTCACCGGCAGCTCGCAGAACACGTGGGCGCACCATGGCTGGGAGGCCGATGCCGAGGGGTTCGGCAACCAGCGCATCTTCGATCACCCGGCCTACCCGACCGAGCGGGTGATCGACCTCGGCGCCGACGAGGTCGCCAGCTTCATCATCGGCGGGATGCGCTCGGCGACGACGGCGTTCATGAAGTCACGGACGTCACCACCCCCCGCTGCTCCGGTCGACGCGGACAACCACTTCTTCTGGTACTTCGGTCCGATCGGCACGATCACGCCACATACCGGGCAGCCAGCGCACCGCGCCTATCGCTGGCTCGCCGATCCGCCAGCGCCGGCGGCTGCGAACTACACCATCGCACAGGCTTCTGCGGCCTACGCCCCGCCATGGAGCGCCTGGAGCTGGAGCGGAAGGGCCTCGCCGCGTCCGACCTACACGGCGACGATGGTGGACATCAGTCCGCATCTCCTGCCCGACATCCACCCATGGTGGCCGCAGTTCCTGCCGGGGATGCCGAACTCGAATCCAGTCTGGCAGAGCTGCGCGCCGTACACGGGCATCTACAACCCCACGCTCTACATGGACCCGACGTCCGCGGTGACCCATCCACCCGGGACCTATGCGGGGCGGGCCTCCTACTGGCAGTGGCTCGACCTGTCGGTGGGCTGGGACTCGACCAATGATCCGCGCACCAATGGCGAGCAGCGCTCGTTCATTCCGCAGTCCACGCCGCCCTGGAGGCTCCTGATCGATCGGTTCGACACCTGGTGCCGCGGTGTGTTCCCAGGAGGCTACCCCGGGGTGACGTACGACACCTTGCCGCCGACGTACACGACGATCGGCGCGGGGACTTCTGCGCTCACGCTGCGGTACAGCTTCGAGGACTCGCACTTCTCGGCGCCTCCCGTCGGCACGAACGTGCAGAGCGTGATGATCCTGGTCAAGCAAGGCGACTGACCCAGCGCAGGAGACTCCCGAAGATGCCCGCCATCCCCATCCACGCCATCGCCGCCACGCTCCTGCAGATCGCCTGCGCGACCGGTCCCTTGGTGGCGCAGGCGGCAGCGACATGGCGGCCGGTGGATCTGCTGATTTTCCGTGAGAGACACGCGATCGCCTATGACGAGGAGCGGGGCCGCGTCGTGCTCTTCGGTGGCGCGGCGCAGGGCGCCACCATGTACTGGGGTCCGACGATCATCATGAACGACACCTGGGAGTGGGACGGGACGAGCTGGGTGTTGCGCGAGCCGGCGAATCGGCCGTCGGCGCGCGTGTGGGCCTCGATGGCGTTCGACCCGGTGCGGCGCAAGGTGATCCTCTTCGGTGGCTCCACGGCGACCGATGGCGTGACGGCCAAGGTCCTGAACGACCTCTGGGAGTGGGACGGACGCGACTGGAAGCAGATCGCCACACCGGTCGCGCCCAGGCCGCGGATGGGGGCGTCGATGGCGACCTGCCGCACCCGGAACCGCGTCGTCCTGTTCGGCGGCAGCGACCGCTGGGCCTTGATCGGCCTCGTGCCGATGGGGGAGACCTGGGAGTGGGACGGCAGCCAGTGGCAGCAGAAGTTCCCGGCGACGACGGTCGACGACCGCGCGCTGGCCGGTCTCGCCGAGGATCGGATCGCCGGCAGGCTCCTGCTCTATGGCGGGTGGACGAGCC
>CAZSKV010000532.1:0-5109 GCA_964607495.1 uncultured candidatus Brocadiaceae bacterium | reverse complement strand
CGTCACTTCGGCGTGAAGGATCCGTTCGATCCGACAGGCCGGGCATCAAGAAAGCGCAAAGGTGGCCACCGACGGCATCGCCACCGGCACGCGATGCTTGTTCCACCTGCACCAGCGGTTCCGGCATGATCATCGCGATGGTCGAACCCGACCGACCGAGCGCCGAGCAAGTGCTCGAGCGCGTGAAGGCCGAACAGGAACGCGCCAGCCGCGGCAAGCTCAAGGTCTTCCTCGGCGCCGCACCCGGCGTCGGCAAGACCTTTGCGATGCTGCGCACCGGACAGCAGCTCGCGAAGGAAGGCGTCGACGTCGTGGTCGGAGTGGTCGAGACCCACGGCCGGCGCGAGACCGATGCCCTGCTGCAGGGGCTCGAGCGGCTTCCCATGCGCCAGGTCGACCATCGCGGCATCCTGCTGCGTGAATTCGACATCGACGCGGCACTGGGCCGCCGCGCCGCGTTGTTGCTCGTGGACGAGCTCGCGCACACGAACGCGCCGGGTTCGCGGCACGAGAAGCGCTGGCAGGACGTGCGGGAGCTGCTCGACGCCGGCCTGGACGTGGCGACGACGCTGAACATCCAACATGTCGAGAGCCTCAACGACGTGATCGCGCAGATCACGGGCGTGCGGGTGCGCGAGACCGTGCCGGACGCAGTCCTCGACCGCGCGAGCGAGTTCGTGCTCGTGGACCTCGCCCCGGACGATCTCCTGCAGCGCCTGCGCGACGGCAAGGTGTACCTCGGAACCCAGGCGCGGCTCGCGATCGAGAACTTCTTCCGGAAGGGGAACCTGATCGCCCTGCGCGAGCTCGCGCTCCGCGTCACGGCCGAGCGGGTCGACGCACAGATGGAGAGCTGGCGCAAGGAGCAGGGCATCTCGAGCCCCTGGCCTGTCGGCGAGAAGGTGCTCGTGTGCGTCGGGCCGGCGCCACGTTCGGCAGGCCTGATCCGCGCGGCGCGCCGGATGGCCGACGCGCTGAAGTCACCGTGGTTCGCGGTCACGGTCGCGACGCCAGCGCTGCAGTCCACGAGCACGGCGCGCGCCCGCGTCGACGAGAACCTGCGCCTCGCGAAGTCACTGGGCGCCGAACCGGTCGTGTTGACCGGAGAACGGGTCGCCGACGAGGTGCTCGCGTTCGCGCGACGCGAGAACGTGACCAAGGTCGTCTGCGGGAAGCCGGGCAGGCGGGCGTGGCGCGAGCACTTCTCGCCGTCGGTGTTCGAGGAGCTCGTGCGCGGCAGCGGCGGCATCGACGTCTACTTGCCGCGGGTCGACTCGAGCGAGACGCCGGAGGAGCCGGTGCCCACGCTCCGTACCCGCGTGGAGCTCCGGCCCTATCTGCACGCGACGCTGATCGTCGCGGTCGGGACCGGATTGGCCTACGCGTTCCGGCCCGCACTCGGGCTCGCGGACATCGCGATGGGCTCGTTGCTCGGCATCGTGATCGCCGCGATGCGCCTCGGGCGCGGCCCCTCGCTCCTGGCGACGCTGCTGACCGTGCTCTGCTACGACTTCTTCTTCGTCCCGCCGGTGTGGACGTTCGTCGTCGAGGACCTGAAGCACATCCTGACCTTCGCGATGATGTTCTTCGTCGCGCTGGTCACGAGCACGCTTGCGTCGCGGCTGCACGCGCAGCTCGCGAGCGGCCGCGAGCAGACGTTGCGGCTGCAGAAGCTCTATTCGTTGAGCCGCGAACTCGCGAGCGCCTCCGACGCCCGCCAGATCGCGCAGGTCTGCACGCGCCATGCGGTCGAGGCCGGCTTCGCCGGGGCAGCATGGCTCACGCGGCGCGGCCGCGGGATCGAAGTGCTGGCCGAGGCCGGGGCGACCTTCGCGCACGACGCGAAGGAGCAGGGCGTCGCACTCTGGGTCACGGAGCGCGGCCAACCCGCCGGCCGGACCACCCAGACCCTTGCCGCGGCCGCCGGCTTCCACATGCCGATCCGGGGGGTGGAGAAGGTCTTCGGCGTGCTGACGGTGACGTTTCCCGAGCACAGCGCCCTCGAGCGCCCGGAGGGCCTGCTGCTGATCGAGCAGATGGTGCACCAGGCAGCGCTCGCGATCGACCGCGCCAACCTCGCCGACGACGCGCGCCGGATGCTCGTGGAGGCCGAGACCGAGCGGCTGCGCAGCTCGTTGATGGACTCGGTCTCGCACGACCTGAGGACCCCGCTCGCCTCGATCACCGGAGCTTCGGGGGCCCTGCTCGCGGACGAGGGCAGGCTCGACGCGGCCGCGCGCAGGGACCTGCTCGGGACGATCCACGAGGAGGCCGAACGGCTCTCGCGCTTCGTCGGCAACCTGCTGGACATGGCGCGGCTCCAGGCCGGCTCGCTGCAGCTGCGCCGGGAGCTGCATTCGATCGAAGAACTGGTCGGCAGCGCGATCGCCGCGGCGCGGTCGCAGTTGCGCGGGCATCCCGTCGAAACGCAGCTCGATGCCAACCTCCCGCTCGTGCCGATCGACGAGATGCTGATCCGCCAGGTCCTGCTCAACCTGCTCGACAATGCCGCCAAGTACTCGCCCGCGAACGCCAGGATCGTCGTCGCCGCGAGCGTCACCGGCTCGCAGGTCGTGATCGACGTGCAGGACCAGGGGGCCGGATTCCCGCCGGGCGAGGAGCAGCGCGTCTTCGAGAAGTTCTACCGCGCGTCCGCGGAAGTGCCTGGAGTGGGGCTCGGCCTGACGATCGCCGAGGGGCTCGTCGCAGCGCATGGCGGGACGATCGAAGCAAGGAACCGGCCCGAGGGAGGCGCCTCGGTGCGCTTCACGCTGCCGCTGATGCCCCCACCCCCGCCGCGGAGCGCCGCGTGAGCCAGGACGGCGCCGTGATCCTCGTGATCGACGACGAGAGCCAGGTGCGTCGCTTCCTGCGCGCCACGCTCTCGAGCCACGGCTTCCACGTGCTCGAGGCCCCGAACGCGAGCGAAGGCCTGCGCGAAGCGGCCCACTCCCATCCCGACGTGGTCCTGCTCGATCTCGGCCTCCCCGACCAGGACGGCCTCGAGGTCATCAAGCGCCTGCGCGAGTGGAGCTCGGTCCCGGTCCTCGTGATCTCCGCGCGCGGCAAGGAACAGGACAAGGTCTTGGCCCTCGAGCAAGGTGCCGACGACTACGTGACGAAGCCGTTCGGCGTCGAAGAGCTCGTCGCCCGGATCCGCGTCGCCCTGCGCCATCGTGCCGCGGCCCGGCATCCGGCGCAGGAGCCCGTCTGGCAGGGCGGCGACCTGCGCGTCGACCTCGCCCGCCGTGAAGTCAGCGTCGCCGGGCGCGCCGTGCGGCTCACCCCCATCGAATACCATCTGCTCTCGATCCTCGTCCTGCACGCAGGCAAGGTCGTGCTCGGCAAACACCTGCTGCGCGAGGTCTGGGGTCCGGCAGCGACCGGTGAGACGCAGTACCTCCGGGTGCACATGTCGAACCTGCGGCGCAAGGTCGAGCAGGACCCGGTGCAGCCGCGCCATCTGATCACCGAGCCGGGTGTCGGGTACCGCCTGCGGGAGTGAAGCCCGGGGTCGATGCTGGCAACCTGTTGCCAGTCCGCTATTGGTGGCTCGCGATGTCCGTCCGGCGCGAAGCCCTCGTCGAGCAACGGCTGCTCGATGCGATCTCCAACCTGCCCGAGGCCCCGCCCTGCGACCTCGACGCACCCGTTGCCCCGGACTCGGCGCTGAGCTGCCGGCTCGCCGTGCTGCTCTTCGAGTCGATGCTGCTCTCCCGCCTGCAGGATCTCGAAGCCCGGCGGCTCAAGGACCGCGGCGACGGCTTCTACACGATCGGCAGCAGCGGTCACGAGACGAACGCCGTGTTCGGCCACCTGCTGCACGAGGACGACCCGGCGCTGCTGCACTA
This sequence comes from uncultured candidatus Brocadiaceae bacterium, assembly GCA_964607495.1. GTDB lineage: Bacteria > Planctomycetota > UBA1135 > UBA1135 > UBA2386 > CAZSKV01. The sequence goes on along the minus strand of CAZSKV010000532.1, from coordinate 1,258 downwards.
CCGCTCGGCAGCGTTCGTCGCCGCGAGGGTCAGGAACGCCCGGGCCCAGACGCCGCTCTTCGATGCGATGCTCGCGTTCGTCGCCTCGAGCGAGGATCCGGTCAGCGGCGGCCGGCACAAGGTGCTCGGCAGCAGCACGCTGTGGATCCCGCCGCAGACGAGCACGATCGCGAGCCACCTGCCGAAGGCGGCCGGGCTCGCATTCGGCCTCGCGCGGATGGTGCACCTCGGCCTGCCGGTCACGGCCGGGGAGCGCGCGGTCGTCTACTGCTCGTTCGGTGACGCCTCGGTCAATCACGCGACCGCGCAATCGGGGTTGAACTTCGCGGCCGCCTGCGCGCTCGCCGGACAGGCCTGCCCGATCCTCTTCGTCTGCGAGGACAATGGCATCGGCATCTCGGTCGAGACGCCGGAGGGGTACATCGCGCAGCAGTACGCGGGGCGGCCCGGATTGCGCTACTTCGCGGCCGATGGCCGCGACCTCGTGCAGAGCTTCGCCCGCGCCCGCGAGGCGATCGACTGGTGTCGCGAGCACCGGCTGCCGGTGTTCTTCCACCTGCGCACCGTGCGCCTGCTCGGCCACGCCGGCACGGACGTCGAGACCACCTACTGGAGCGAAGCCCAGATCGAGGCGAACGAACTCCGTGACCCCATGCTGGAGCACGCGCGCCTGTTGCTCGCGCGCGGGGCGATCACGCGCGCTGGACTGCTCGCGCTCCATCACGAGCTCCTTGAGCGCGTGCGGCTCTGTGGCGAGGAGGCGGTGCGGCGGCCGAAGCTGGCCTCCGCAGCGGAGATCCTCGCGCCGCTGCAACGCCCGCAGCCTGCCGACGTGCGCGGGCGGGTCGCGGATGCGGCCACGCGCGAGCAGGTGTTCGCGGGCCAGCTGCCCGAGCGCGACCCCAAGCCGCGGCACCTCGCGTTCCGGCTCGCCCAGGCCATCAAGGACCTGTTCGCGGCCTGGCCGAATGCGTTCCTCTTCGGCGAGGACGTCGCGAAGAAGGGCGGCGTCTATCACGTGACCGACGGCCTCTTCGCGACCTTCGGCGCCGGCCGGGTGTTCAACACGCTGCTCGACGAGACCACGATCCTCGGACTCGCCCAGGGATTCGCCCAGGCCGGAGCCCTGCCGTTCCCGGAAATCCAGTACCTCGCCTACGTGCACAACGCGATCGACCAGATCCGGGGCGAGGCGGCGTCGCTGCAATTCTTCAGCAACGGCCGCTACCGCAACGGCATGGTCGTGCGCATCGCCGGC
>CAZSKV010000531.1:0-2057 GCA_964607495.1 uncultured candidatus Brocadiaceae bacterium | reverse complement strand
CCGACCAGGTCCTCGACCATCCCGCCGAACACGATCAGCGAGAGCATGTTGAACAGGATGTGGCCGACTCCGAGCCCGTGCACGAACTGGTAGGTCAGGAGCCGGAGCACCCCGAGCCCGAAGTAATCGCTCATCCCGTGCCACGAGAGGCCGAAGAACATGCGCACCGACTCGGCGAGCGGCGCCATCACCAGGAACACGCCGACGTTCACGAGCAGCAGCAGGCGGATCCCCGGCGGGATGCGGGGCATCTCGAGGCGCGTGTGCTGGTACTGGCTCATCGGTGGGCGTCATCCCTTTCGGCGCACCGACCCATCGGAGTCGAGGCCCGGCTCACTTCGCGGGCACGCTCTCGCCGGACGCGCCGGAGCTTGTCGCCTCGCTGCGCGGCGTGAGGCGGCGGGCCGCGAACCAGGCCGCGGCGCCGAGCAGGAGCACGAGCCCCTGCACGCCCCAGAAGATCATCAGCCGGCCCGCGATCCCGCTCGTGAAGCCGTAGCTGTGCAGCCCGACCTGCAGGAGGTTCACACCCCACCACGAGGCGGCGACGATCATGCCGGTCACGATCGCGGCCATGCACATGCCGTGCTCGCGCAGATAGCCACCCATGCGCGCGTGCAGCATCGTGATCTGCGCGAGACAGATCAGCAGCGCGCCGTTCTCCTTCGGATCCCAGCCCCAGAAGCGGCCCCAGGAGTCGTTCGCCCAGACGCCGCCGAGGATCGTGCCGACGACCGAGAAGAAGAGGCCGAAGCAGGTCACGCCGTAGACCATCCGGCTGACGTTGCGATAGAAGGCCGGGTCCGCGGTCCTGACGGCGAAGAACTTGCCGAGCAGATAGACGTGCGCGAGGGCCGCCGCCAGGAGCCCGGCCGAGTAGCCGATCGTGATGCTCGTGACGTGCGTCGCCAACCAGAAGTTCGTGTCGAGCACGGCTTGCACGGTGGGCATCGTGTCCTGGCCATCGCTGATCTCGTAGCGGTTGGCGAGGAACATCCCGAGGACACCGAGGACGGATGCGACCGAGGTCGCAAGACCCTTGCGCTGCACGATCTCCATGAACAAGGCCACGAGCACCCCGACCGCGGTGATGAACAGGATCGTCTCGTAGAGCGTCACGACCGGCGGCCGGCCGCGCAGGATGCAGCGCAGCACGATGGCGGTGACCAGGAGGGCCTCAGCGGCGCCGACGGCGGCGAACGCGCCCCAGAGCAGCTTCTTGCTGCGCGGCAGGAACCACATCGCCGCGCACGCGAGGAAGCCGAACACGAACACGTAGAGACTGCGGTAGACGAGGTCGAGCCGGTAGTAGGTGCGCTCGAAGCCGACCAGACCGAGCTCGCGGCGCTCGCTCGGCAGGTCCTTGGCGCCGGCCTGCTGCAGCCGGGCCTGCGCGAGCCCGTCCAGTGCGCGTTTGACCGCGTCGAGCTTCGCCGCGAACCCGGCCGGCTCGTTGCGCAGTGCCGGCAGCTCCGCGAGCAGCTCCCGGGTCTTGCGCAGCGTTTCCAGCCCGGCGGCCGCCGGCACGAGATCGATCTCGGCCGGGGTCAGCCACTCCGGCATGCGCGGATTCGGCGGCGCGAAGATCGCGAGCGTGCGGCCGCCGTGGCGCGCGTGCGGATCGTTGCCCTGCGCGGCCGGCTGCGCGAACTCGAACCAGTTCTGCAGCTCCATGTAGTCGAGCAGATTGACCGCGAGCTGCAGGATCTGGTTCTCGACGCCCGTGCGCTGCCTGGCCTCGAGCCGTTGATAGCGCTCGGCCAGGTCGGCGGCGCGCTCGAGACCGGGCTGCAGCATCGCGAAGGAATAGCGGTCGCGCTTCTGCTTGCCTTCGACCGTGACGCCGATCGCGGCGAGCACTGCATCGTTCTCGACCAGGAAGACCTCGTAGTCCTTGGCCCGCTCCGGGAAGAACAGCAGGTCCAGCAGCCACGCCGTCGGCGTGAGCGTCCGCCCGTCGGGTGTGATGCAGCTCGCGCGGCCCCGGAAGCGCGTGAGCGTCCAGTGCGCGACCGTCGACAACGGCTTGAGGCGGCCCTGGTCCTGGACGGTGATCG
>CAZSKV010000530.1:0-10034 GCA_964607495.1 uncultured candidatus Brocadiaceae bacterium | reverse complement strand
GCCGGAAAACAACGCGGGGGGCCATGGGCCCCCCGCGCCGTGTCACCCTGTCAGCCAGGGATCAGTTGACGACGGTCCAGCGCTGGTTGTCCAGGCCGGTCGCGTTGGCGGCGGTCGTGGCGCTCAGCTGGCCCGAGCTGCCGTTGCGGTAGGCCGCGGTCGCAGCCGGCGTGGTCGTGCTGCCGTTGTAGCGCAGCGTCGCGTTGTTGGTCGCCAGGACGTCACCGGCCTGGTTGACGAAGAACGTGCGCTTGCCGCTGTTGCCGAAGCTGGACGGCCAGGCGTAGCAGCACCACAGCGTCTCGGACTTCGAAGCGTCCGGGGCCGTCGCGCCGACACCACCCGTGCTCCGCTCCGGAACCGCCGCGCCGGCGGCCGAGGGCAGGTACATCTGGAAGTAGAAGCCCGAGCGCACGACGACGCCGCCCGAAGCTGCACCACCGGCCTGCACGTTGCCGAACGCCGAGGACAGCACCGGCGGGCTGATGCGCGTGGCGCTCGCCGTGCCGGTGGCGTCGCGGACGCCGATCGCGCCGGACAGCTCGCCGAAGTAGCCGTACTCGCCGGCGCCGTTGTTGTTGGCGTCGACGACGCCCGAGGCCTGGCACTGCGCCTGGGCCGACGAGATGTTCTTCAACGTCGCGATCGCCGCCGACTCGTTGGCGTTCAATCGCGCGCTCAGAAGGTTCGGAATCGCGATCGACGCGATGATCGCGATGATCGCCACCACGATCATCAGTTCGATGAGCGTGAAACCCTGTTGCTTCCTGTTCACTTGAGTCTCTCCTGATTGACAACCTGTTGATCTGGAGCCTTTTCCCGGCCCCGTCCTCTCTTCCCTCAAACCCTTGGCGTCAGCGCCCCGGCCGTGCGGCCGCAGCCCTGGCACCAAACACTTTCTGGAAGCGCGCGTCCGGAGCGAGGCCGAGCCACAGCCGCTCGTCGGCACGGACGAGCGCGCGGGTCTGCCTCGCGTCACGGGCGAACGCGGTCTCGAGCAATTCGAGCGCCGTATCGGCAGCTCCCTGGGCGATCTTGAGCCGCGCGAGGCCGTAGGTCGCCGCCGGCGCCGCGGGGTGCAACCCCGTGTAGATCCGCTCTGCCGCCGCCGCCTCCCCGAGGCGTTCGCAAGTCTCGGCGGCAGCGAGGCGATACGGCACCTCGGCCGTGGTGGAGTCCGCCAGTTGGCGCGCGAGCGCCAACGCGGCGTCTCGCCGGCCGAGGTCCTGCAGCGCCCGCATGCGCTCGACGGCAGCCGCATCCTGGTCGGCCGCGGTGATCGGCCCGTCCGGGGCCACGAGCGCGAGTGCCTGGGCCGGTTGGCCGGCCAACAGGTGCATGCGGGCCTCGTTGATCGCGAGCTGGCTGCGCTGCGTCGCCGAGCACTCCGGCAGCGCGCGGGTGCGCGCGTACTGGGCCGCGGCCTCGGCCGGAGCACCGCGCAGGTACCGGATCATCGCCCCGAGCTCGCCGACCAACGGATTGCCCCGCGCCACGGCATCGGCCCGGCGCAGGTACTCCTCGGCCTGGTCGAGCAGCTGCTCCCGGGCCGCGACCGGCGACCCGGAACCGTCCCGGGCCGGCATGCTGGACGCGAGGCGCACGTGCACCTCGGCCGAGCCCAGCAGCGTGCCGAAGTCGGCCTCCGCCGTGCGCAACCAGCCGGCCCAGACGAGCGCGCCCGCGGCCACTGCCACGAGGCCGTAGCCGACGACACGGCGGCGCAGATCGTGCGCTCTTCGCATCGGATCGGTCGCCATCGCTCAGCCGCCCGAGAGCTTCTCTTGCAGCTTGAAGATCGGCAGGAACACCGCGAGCACGATGCCACCGACGATGAAACCCATGACCGCGATCATGATCGGTTCGATCAGCGAGGTGAGGCCCTTGACCTCGGCCTCGACCTGCTGGTCGTAGAACTCGGCGATCTTCTCGAGCAGCGAGTCGAGCGCGCCCGACCGCTCGCCGATGCCGATCATCTTCGTCACCATCGGCGGGAACACGGTCGACTGCGACAGCGGCTCGGACAGCGTTTCGCCCTGCTTGACCGAGTCGCGGGCCCGGTCGACGACCGCCGAGATCACGCGATTGCCAGCCGTCTGCGACACGATCTCCATCGCGCCGAGGATCGGCACGCCGCTCTTGACGAGCGTCGAGAACGTGCGCGAGAAGCGCGACAGGGCCACCTTCTTGAACAGCGGTCCGAACACCGGCGCCTTCAGGATGAACTTGTCCCACAGCAGCGCGCCGCGCGGCGTGCGCTTGAAGTACTTGAGTCCGACCACGGAGCCGAAGATGGAGCCGAAGAGCAGGTACCAGTAGTCACGCATCAGGAACGCGATGTCCATGATGAACACCGTGAGGCCTGGCAGCTTGACGTCCAGCGACTCGAACACCGGCTTGAACGAAGGCACGATGCCGATCATCAAGAACGAGGCGATGCCGAACACGAGGAACAGCGACACGACCGGGTAGGTCATCGCCGACTTGATCTCCTGGCGCAGGTGCGCCGAGGCTTCGAGGTACTCGGCGAGACGGGTCAGGATGATGTCGATCTGGCCGGAGACTTCGCCGGCGCGGATCATCGCGACGTAGATGTCGGAGAACACGCGCTTGTGCGGCTCCATCGCCTTGCTGAGGTCGCCGCCGGAGCGGATGTCCTCGACGACGCGATTCAGGCAGAACGCGAACCCTGGGCTCTCGGCCTGGTCGCTCAGGATCTCGAGGGCCTCCAGCATCGGGATGCCCGCGGTGAGCATGGTCGACAGCTGCCGCGTGAACACCTCGAGCTCGCCCTTCTTGACCGAGGACTTCTTCGCGATCTTGCGGCCGGATTTCCCCTTCGGGCCACCGCCGCCGAAGAGCCCGCCCCCGCCCTTCTTGATGTCCAAGGGCGTCAACTGGCGCCGGCGCAGGTCGGCGACCACCTCGGCTTGCGAGGCGGCCGAAACGGTGCCGGTCACGGTCTTGCCCGCAGAATCCTTCGCTTGATATCGAAAGCTCGTTGCCATGCTTCCCCCTGGTCGTTCAGTCGGCCATGGTGCTACGCACCACTTCCTCGATCGTGGTCTTGCCGCGCAGCGCGTTCAGCAGGCCGCACCGGCGGAGTGTGAGCATGCCCTCGGCGAGGGCCTGCTTCTTGATGTCCATCAGGTTCGCCCGGGCGACGACCATGCGCTTGACCGGCTCGCTCATGCGCATCGTCTCGAGCAGCGCGAAGCGGCCCTTGTAGCCGTTGCTGCAGCGCGCGCAGCCGACGGCCTTGGCCGGCGCGAAGTCGGGGCTCTTCAGGTCCTCCTCGGTCAGGCCGGCGTCCAGGTAGGCCTGCTTCGGCATGTCCGCGGGCTGCTTGCAGTGCTGGCACAGCTTGCGCGCGAGACGCTGCGCGCAGATCAGGATCGTCGAGCTCGCGACCATGAACGGATCCATGCCCATGTCGACCATGCGCGTGATCGTCGACGGCGCGTCGTTCGTGTGCAGCGTCGACAGCACGAGGTGGCCCGTGAGCGCCGCCTTGACCGCGACCTCGAGCGTCTCGGCATCGCGGATCTCACCGAGCAGCACGACGTCGGGGTCCTGGCGCAGGATCGAGCGCAGGGCCCCGGCGAAGGTCAGGCCACGCTTGGGATTGACCGGGACCTGGTTGATGCCCTCCATCGTGTACTCGACCGGGTCCTCGACCGTGACCAGGTTGATGTCAGGGCTCGCGATGTTGCGCACCGCGGCGTAGAGCGTCGTCGACTGGCCCGCCCCGGTGGGGCCCGTGCCCAGGAACAACCCGTAGGGCCGGCCGCAGGCCCACAGGTAGTCCTCCATCGACCGCGGCTCGAAGCCCAGCGTCTTGATGTCGAGCGCGAGGTTCGAGGAGTCGAGGATGCGGAACACGGTCTTCTCGCCCCAGATGACCGGCAGGATCGACACGCGGAAGTCGATGGCCTTGTTGCCGATCTTCATCTGGAACTTGCCGTCCTGCGGCTTCTGCTTCTCGGCGATGTCGAGCTTCGCCATGATCTTGATGCGCGAAGTGACGTTGTTCTGCATCCGCTTCGGCAGGGTCATCGCCTCGACCATGTCGCCGTCCTTGCGGTAGCGGACGATCATCTTCTTCTCGAACGGCTCGAAGTGGATGTCGGACGCGCCGGAGGTGCAGCCCTCCATGATGATCTTGTTGACCATCTTGACGACCGGCGACGCTTCGTCGCTGATCGCCGTGAGGTCCATGCCGTCGTCCTCGGCCTCGCTCTCTTTCAGCTCGATGCTCTCGTCGCTGAAGTTCTCGAGGATGTCGCCGACGGTCTCCTCGTCGGACTTGTAGCCGAGCGGGATGATCTTCTCGATCGCCTCCTGCGTGCTGACGACGGTCCGCAGCTGGCAGCCGGTGATGATCTTGATGTCGTCGAGCTTGAGGACGTCGAACGGGTTCGCGATCGCGATCGTCAGGATGCTGCCGATCCGGTCGATCGGGAAGATCCAGTAGTCCCTGGCGACGTCGATCGGCACCGTCTCGAGGACCTCCTTGTTGATCCTCAGCTTGCCAAGGTCGATCGGCGGCACGTTGGCGGCGCGCGCGATCAAGGCCAGCATCTCGTGCTCGGTCACGAGGCCCTTCTTCACGACGAGCTCGGTCAGCGGGCGCTTGTCCCGCGTGGCCTCGGCGTGCAGGGCCTCGCCGGTCTCGGCATCGAGCTTGCCGGCCTTCTCGAGGATCGCGCGGATCTTCTTCGCGAACTGGATCATCGCGCAGTGCCAGCGCGTGGGGCGCGCTCCAACAGCCGCTGGAAGTCCGCCGGATCCGGCGAGTGCTGCACCGCATCCTCGTAGCTGACCGCGCCCGAACGATAGAGCTCGTAGATCGACTGGTTCATCGTCTTCATGCCGAGCTGACCACCGGTCTGGATGATCGACATGATCTGGTGCGCCTTGTTGTCACGGATCAGCGCGCGGATCGCCGGGTTGACGATCATGACCTCGGCCGCGAGCACGCGGCCCTTGCCGGTCGAGCGCGGGATCAGCTGCTGGCAGATGACCGCCTGCAGCGTGAACGAGAGCATGGTCCGGATCTGCTGCTGCTGGTGCGCCGAGAACACGTCGACGATGCGGTTGATCGTCTGCACCGCGTCCGAGGTGTGCAGCGTCGCGAAGGTCAGGTGGCCCGTCTCGGCGAGCGTCAGCGCCGACTCGATGGTCTCGAGGTCGCGCATCTCGCCGACCAGGACCACGTCGGGGTCCTGGCGCAGGACCGAGCGCAGTGCCGGGCCGAAGCCCAGCGTGTCGCCCCCGATCTCGCGCTGGTTCACGAGGCACGACTTGTTGCGGTGCAGGAACTCGATCGGATCCTCGATCGTGATGATGTGGTCCTGCCGCACGTTGTTCACGTGGTCGACCAGCGAGGCGAGCGTCGTCGACTTGCCGGAGCCGGTCGCGCCGGTGCAGAGCACGAGACCCTTGGACAGTCCGCAGATCCACTCGCAGACCGCTCGCGGCAGGCCGATCTGGTCGAAGTCGAACACCTCGAACGGGATGATCCGCAGCACCGCCGCGATCGTGCCGCGCTGCAGGAACGCGTTGGTGTGGAACCGGCCGAGGTTCGCGACGCCGAACGAGAGGTCGAGCTCGAGGTTCTTCTCGAGCTTCGCGATCTGGTCCGGGGAGAGCACCGAGTAGATCAGCTTCTTCGTGACCTCGGGGGTCAGGACCTCGTGCTCGGTGTCGGCCAGCTTGCCGTCGATGCGGATCTTCGGAGGAGAGCCGACGGACAGATGAAGGTCCGATCCACCGCGCTGGACCATCATGTTCAGAAGCTCTTCCATCGACACCATGGGTGTTCTCCGTGCTGGCTGTAGGACTTGCTTCGCCGTCACCGTTGCGACGGAGCGGCGCCTTGCGGTTATCGGCCAGCCCCCGGGTGCGGATTGAGAGGCGACCGGGTTCATCGGTCCCGGAATCGATCCCGCCCCGCCCACCTCGGCGCGCGGCGCTGCGGCCCGACTGCCGCAGGAACGCAGAAGGCCGGGCGAACCCGGCCTTCCATCTGCTCGTGCTCACCGCGCGCGGCGGCGGCGCGTCACTCGCCGATCGCGGCGGCGACCAGGCAGCCCTTGGCCACGCTGGTCAGGGCTTCCTCGCCCCGGAAGATGCGGCCGACCGGGATCGGGAAGTCGATCTTCGCGAACTCGTCGCGGAAGACCTCGATGAAGCCGCCGACCATGCTCGTGCCGCCGACGCAGGCGATGTCGACCGGGCTGCCGAAGCTCGGCATGTTCTGGCCGCGCTCGAAGCGCTGCTTGATGTTCTGCAGCACGTAGCTGATCAGGTTGCGGTAGTAGATCGCGACCGCCTCTTCCTCGCGGTTCTTCGGGTCGCGGATGTCCACGCCACGCTCCTTGATGAACGTGGCCTTGCTCTTCTTGATGCCGAGCACCGTGGCGACGTTCTTGTCGATCCAGTCGCCGCCGCGGGCCACGGAGAACTGGAGGCAGGGGATCGACTTGTAGGCGACGCAGGCATTGACCATGCCGCCGCCGAACGACAGGCCGATGCCGGTGAACTCCTGCTCGGCGAGCTCGCTGAACACGACCGCGTGGGCTTCGTTGATCGCCTTCGCGCGGTAGCCCATCTTGTTGACCATGCTCTCGAAGAGCCCCTGGTGGTAGACGACGTTGTTGTCGACGTCGATCGACGGCGCCGGGATGCAGAAGTAGCAGGGCTCGTTCGGGGCGCGCGGCTCGCCGAGGATCTTGGAGATGATCAGCTTCATCATCGGCAGCGCGTCCGATTCGGCCGGCGAGATCAGGCCGTCGGCCATCGGCCGGCGCGTCTCCTTGCCGAACACGTTGGCCAGTTCGAAGGCGGCCTCGCCGATCACGACGAGCTTGCCGTTGTGCACGACGTAGGGCACCTTCAGCTTCGTCAGCATGTTCTTGCTGTAGACGTCGCTGTTGATGTCGAGGAACGCGTTGCGCTCCACGGTCACGGTGATCGTGCCGTCCTCGGCCTGCACGGCCGAGGCGAGATTCGCCGTGCCGATGTCGAGACCCCGGCCGAGTGCGACGTCGGTCGCGCCCTTGTGCCCATGAGTACGGATGGTTTCCTGATTCTGGTCGTGCGTGGTCATGGTGTCGGTCTTCCCCTGGCTCCCTGAAATCTCCTGCGGTCCCCTGCCACTACCGGCTCACGAGCCGCCCCGCAGCTTGCGCAGCTTGTCGAGGTTGCCCGCGATGCCCGCGGCCTTGTCCTGTTTGATCTTCATCGAGTCGAGGTTCGACTCGACCTGCTTGTCCTGCCCGTGGTCCTTGAACAGGCCCGAGTAGTCCACGTCGGCTTCGACGGCGCTGGAGACGCCCATCTTCTGGCCGAACTTGTCCAGGCGCTCCTCGAGCGATCCCGCGATCCGCGCGAGCGCCGCCTCGAGACCGGCCGCGCCCTGGGCGGACGCGGCGGCGGCCTGCGGCCGGCCCATCTGCGCCTTCATGTCCGCGACCTCGCGCATCAGCTTGAGCATCAGCCCGTCGCTGCCGGCCGCGGCAGCCGTGCCGGCGCCGGCGCCCGAGCGCGCGTCCGTCAGCTCGTGCTCGAGTTCGCGCACGCGCTGCCTGGCTTCCTCGAGCTCGGTGAGCGCGGTCTGCAGGCGATCATGCTCGGCCTCGCGCTCCTTCTTCAGCGCCAGGAACTCGCGCTTGCTCTGCGCGACGAGTTGCTCGGTCTTCTCCGCCGAAACCAGCCCGGAACTCTCGACTGCGCGCTGGACGGCTTCCTGGATCATCTCCGCGATGTGCTCGGGACGGATGATCTTGACGCGCTGCTTGCCGCGCGTCTTGAGCTCGTCGAGTGTCGTGGTCGCCGAGCGCGCCGCGAGCGCTTCCTTGATCTCGATGATCGATTCCATCAACCCATCCGCCTTGGTCACGGTCCGTGAACTGGCCCGGAGGGAGTTTCGGACTTGTACGCCCTGGACTTGAGCGCGGATGGCAGCGAAGCGCCCGGAAGGCCCCGCCCGGCCGGATCAGAACGGCACGTCGCCGTAGTCGACCTGTTCGCCGCTGGCACCGGCCTCGCCCCCACCGGCCGCCCGGCGCGGCGCTTGCCCCTCGCCACCGCTGTCACCGCGCGCGCCGCGCGGGGCGCCGATGAACTGGAAGTTGTCGACCACCACATCGAGCTTGCTGCGCTTGCCCCCGCCCTCCTTGTCCTCCCAGGTCGAGAAGTTCAGGCGGCCCTCGACGAAGAGCGGCGAACCCTTGCTCACGAACTTGGCGAGCGTCTCGGCCTGCTTGCCCCAGGCCGTGCAGTCGACGAAGCAGGTCTCTTCGCGCGCTTCTCCGGCCGCGGTCGTGAACTTGCGGTTGATCGCGAGGCCGAACTTCGCGAGAGCAGTACCACCCTGGGTGTGGCGCAGTTCGATGTCGCGGGTCAGGTTGCCCATCAGGAGCACTTTGTTGAAGTTGGCCATGGCCAGCGGATCGTAGCGGCGAGCGCGCGGCCTTTGTATGTTCGCCGGCTCAGCCCACTCACCCTCAGGGAGGCAATCTTGCAGTCATCAGGCATCGAGCGGCGGCGCGCACCACGCGCGGCCGCGAGCTTTCCGATCCAGCTCACGGCCCAGGCTCAGCCCGGCGCGCCGGCCACGCTGAAAGACATCTCGAACAACGGCTTGTGCTGCACCTACGGCGAGCCGGTGCGCGAGATGACGGTCGTCAAGCTCGACATGCGCTTCCCAGGACAGAAGGAGATGCACAGCGCGCAGGGAGTCGTCGTGCGCTGTGCCAAGCGCCGCGGCGAGTCCCCCCCGACCTACGAGATCGCGATCTACTTCGCCGAGATGGCATCCGCGAGCCGGGCGGCCCTCGAGCAGTACGTCGGCGCGACCTTGACCCGGACCGTCGGCGCCAAGTAGCGCCTCAAGGCCCGATGCGACCGAGCAGATAGCGCGGCAGGCCGGCCAGGTCGAGGCGCAGCTCGAGCGACTCCAGGACCGCGCAGCTGCGCAGCGCCGCCTGGGCGAGGTCCGCGACGCCGACTCCGGTCTCGAACAGGCACCAGGCGCCGGGCGCGAGGTGCGCGGCGAGCCCGCCGGCGATCGCGCGATAGCAGGACGCCGGGTCACCCACGGCGCCGAAGAGGGCGAGCGCGGGCTCCCATTCCCGCACGTCGTCGGCCAGCAGTTCCGGGCGCTGGGGGTCGACGTAGGGCGGGTTGCTGACCAGCAGGTCGAAGCGTTCCGCCGCCCCCACCGCCTCCCACCAGTCGCCGCGCGCGAACCGGACCCGGCCGGCCAGCCCGGTGCAGGCTGCGTTCCTGGTGGCCACCGCCAACGCCGCCTCGCTGCAGTCGGTCGCCAGCACCACGAGATCAGGGCGCGCGTGTGCCAGACCGAGCGCGATCGCGCCGCTGCCGGTACCCAGGTCGACGACGCGCGCCCCCTTCGGCGCGAGTTCGGCCGCCAGCGTCACGAGGTGCTCGGTCTCCAGCCGCGGCACGAGCACGTGGCGATCGACCTGGAGGCAGAGGCCGGCGAACTCGATCTCCCCCAGCAAGTAGTGCAGCGGTTCGTGCCTGCCCCGGCGCCCGACCAGGTCGCGCAACGTCGCGCGCTCTTGCGCGCCCAGCGGGCGATCGTGCTGCAGGTAGAGCTGCAGGCGCGAGAGCGCGAGCACCTTGGCCAGCAGGTGCTCGGCGGACAGGCGCGGCGCCTCGACGCCGCGCTGCGCGAGGTAGCCCTCGGCCCCCTTGAGGACCGAGAGCACGGTGTGGGACTTGTCGGCCGGGACGCTCAGGCGCGCTGGCCCTGCCGCGCGGCGATCGCGGCCGCCTTCTGCTCCTTCATGACCTTCGCCGCCCCGAAGATCGACTTGAAGAAGAAGAGCTCGGCGAGCAACGCCCCGAGCAGTACGACGATCTTGCCGGAGCCGTAGTAGCGCACGAAGTTGTCGAGCCGCGCGCCGGCTTCGAGCCGTTCCTCGTCGCCGCTCACCAGCGGCAGGCTGCCGGCCACCGCCGAGAAGAGCTCGCCGATCGTGCTCGGCAGCTTGATGCCGGCC
>CAZSKV010000529.1:0-7114 GCA_964607495.1 uncultured candidatus Brocadiaceae bacterium | reverse complement strand
GACCTTGAGGCATGCCCCTACGATCTGGTGCGTGGCTTCGTGGAACACCACGGGAGCGGTCGGCGACTGATACCAGGTCGCGTAGTAGGCGGCGGTGGCGTGCCCGGCGGTCGCGCGCGCCGCCTCGGGCGTCCAGCCGGTCACCGCCACGCAGAAGCTGTAGTACTCCTCCGGCGTCGCGAAGATGTAGCAGGTGAGCAGGTGGTCCACGTCCGCGAACGGCAGCTCCTTCTGCACATACTCGTAGATGTGCTCGAGGGAGGTCGCGTACTTCTTGCACGTGGTCGCGGGGCCGTTGGTGAAGAGCAGGTAGTGCTCGCTGGTCACCGCCTGCCACCTGGCCAGGTACTTGGCCTTCGCCTGCTCGTCGCCCGCGATCTTCGGGGAGATGACCTTGGGGACCAGGTCGGTCTTCACCTTCTCGAGGCGCTCGGCGATCTGCTCGCGCGAGAGGGCGCGGCTGGATCCCGCGGGCGCAGGCGGTGCCTCGGTTTGCGCGCCGATGGCAGCGGCGAGGAGCAGCGTCGCCAGGGAATGGGGGAAGCGTGAAGTCACGGCATGGCTACGGCCAGCGTGAGGATAGCGGCAGCACGCGCCGATGTGCTTCCCGCCCGCGCCTTGCAAGACAGATCACGTGCTTGCCGTCGGCCAGCAGCTGGCAGCGACGGATCTCTTCCCACGGTCCGTCCGTGGCATCCGGCGTCACCAGCCAGGAGCCGGCGTCGTTTCGCGCGCAGAACACGGTGCCGCGACCGCCTGGCAGCACGATCACGTCGCGGACGTCGTGATACCCCGCACCCAGAGCGACGCCGTCGATGGTCCATGCGGACTTGCGGTCGACGCGCGTGTTGACCGCGAGCGAGGACCCGTCCGGAGCCAGGATCAACTCGGTGATGCGTGGCATGGGCCCGCTGCGTCCGCTCGGCCGCACCACGAAACACTGCTCGCCTTCCTGCACGGCACATGCCCAGGTGCTGCCATCGGCCGCCAGCTCCATCCATGCGAGCTTGGGATGCTGCAACACGATCTGGCCGTCGACGACCACGCAGTCGCGATCCCCATCACGACCCGCGGCAGCGTAGTGCTTCCCATCCCGGGACCGTTCGAGCCAGCGGTAGCTGTCGAGTGGTGGGGTCTGCCGGTTGCCGATCAGCATCGTCGTCCGACCGCCCGTCGTCAGGTGCACGATCAGCTCGTCGTGTTCTCTGTCGTAGAACGGGTGCGCGAAGGTGTCGGCAGTCGCGACCACCTGCTGGCCGTCGCGCACGGCGACACGACCGCCATCGACGACGATGGAGCGGACGCGGGAACCGTCGCGTCCAGGCCAGACCGGCCACTCCACGATGCCGGGCAGCACGAGCGGGGTGCCGCGTTCCGGCGCGCTCGTCGGCGCCAGCATCACGCGGTCCTTGAACCAGTTGTCCTCGACGTACGCGAAGTGGCTGCCGTCGGTGCTCAGCTCGGGCCGGTACGAGCGATGCCACAGCGAGCCGGTCCAGACGCCCGTTGCGCTGGCCACGGTCTGTTCGCCGCGGCGGGTCGCGACCAGCACCGCACCACGCCCGGGAGCCACGGTGAAGTCGTGCACCGCGTCGAATCCAGCCAGGGCCCTGCCCGCAACTGCGACCGTCGTCTCGTGCTCGCCGCAGTGCAGCGTCGCGGGCAGGAGCCGCCAGCTGCCGATGCCCCACGCGATGCGGTATCCGCCGCTGCCGTCGCGTGCGTTCGATGGCAGCACATGCAAGTTGTCGTCCACGTCGTCGAGACCCTTGCCGTCCGGCAACGTGATCTGTGCCGGAGTCGTCCAGAGGTCGGTTCCCGCGGCGAGCTCCGCCTTCACGGCTTGTTGCAGGGCGGCGAGCTGGTCGTGTTCTGCCACCGTCCAGGCCGGGCCGGAGGTACACGCGGCGACGACAGCGAGAGCGAGTGGCACCAGCGGGCGGAACGTGGCCATGTGGTGGGGCATGAGACCTTGGGGAGCAGCCGGGGTCGAGAATGCACGCGGGATCCAGTCCGCGGCCAGTCGGCGCGTCTGCCGCACCAGGCTCAGTGCCGGCTGCCGATCAGCTCCACCGCGTCGATCTCGTTCCAGCTCGCGACCCGCCTGGTGTCGAGCACGATCTTCAACCGGACGACCGGCTTGGCAGGGGCGTTGAACGTCGCGCTGAGCACGCCGATCCTGCCCGGTTCGTACACGGTCTGGTCGGGCCCGGTCCACACGGTCGTGGCGGTGCCTGACTCGTCGATCGTGTCGATCCGGACGATCGCGCCCGGCTGGAAGCTCTGCACCACGCGGGCTTCGGTGGCGCGCACCGCCTGCGCGAAGGTGACCTCGAGCCACTCCTCGCCGGCATCCGGCAGCTTCGGCGCCCAGGCGCGCGGATCGTCCGCGGCCCGTGCGACGTTCGGCGCTCCGGTGGCCTGGGCAGCGCTGTAGCCGGTCTCGCGATACTCGGAACTCGCGCGCGCCGCGCTTGCCCACTGCCGGAGTGTGTTCGGCGGCCCAGCAGGCACCGGCGGTTGCTCGACCCCGGTCGGTGGCGCCGTGCCCGCACCCTGCGCGGGATCTTCCGTGTACCAGGTCATCGTCCCTTCGTACTGGTCCCAGTTGGGAACCAGCGGCGGCGCGCGGAAACCGCCATCGGCCTGCGCGGTCACCGTGGTCAGCACGCGCCGCGGGCCCTGGGCGGTCTGCCGCACGCCGATCCCGACCGCGCAGCACGTGAAGTTGTAGGGGATGGGCTTGGACGGCTCGACGAGCACGATGTCACCGTTGAGGCGATAGCGCCCGCCGTGGTTGGTCGATCCCCCCGACTTTCCGAACTGGGGATGGCTCGACGCGTAGCTGAACGCGTATTCGTAGACGCCGTCGTCGCCGAGGAAGAACCTGCCGCCGGACGAGAGCACCGCTGCGCCGGCGAAGCCGCCGGTCACGGTGTTGTAGTAGGTGCCACCGAACGCGCCGCCCGACGTGGTCCAACGCCCGCGCAGATCCTCGGCGGCGAAGAACCCGCCTGCCGGATACGGCGGAGCGCCTCGCGCCGGGCGGACGGACTCCAGGAAGGACCAGAGCGGGAACGAGAGTGCTTGCAGCGCGGCGCCCTCCTTGAACGTGTCCATGCCGATGCTGGTGCTGCGCGGCTCGACCACGGCGACCAGGGGCTGGAGGCGATCGCCACCCAGATCGACGAGGTAGAGCGCCCCATAGGTCTTCGGGTTGCCTTCGACCTGCGGTGCGTTGGGGCGCGCGAAGAAGCGCCCCATGTAGAGGACCACGAGCTGGCTCGGCAAGCGCGCGCGGTAGTGCACGAAGGTGTCGCCGAGTTCGAACCCGCCGAACTGATCGCGCCAGGTCTGGTCGAAGAGCGCGGTCGGCCCGTGCCTCGCGCTCAGCACGGGCAGCACCCCGATCGTTGCCTGATGGCTGCCGGCGTTGTTCGTCTCGGGCCGGCCCTGGCGGTCGACGTCGACGAGCGTGGTACGGAACAAGGTGTTGCCGTTGGCCTCCTCACGCGACCAGCCGGCCGGCGGGGTGTACGTCACGCCGGGGATCGCCGGGCCGGTGTGCGGCAGCGACGCGGAGCCATGCTGGCCGCGGCCCACGGGCGCGGGGACCGGGACGGGGACGCTCTTGTCCTTGGCGACGGGTCGCGCCGCCGGCGGGCGCGCGGCTCGCAGCGTGAGGCCGTTTGCACCGATCTCAACGTCCGCAGGGCTGACGCCCAGGAGCGCCTCGAACATGCGGCTTGCCGCCTCGCGCAGCCGGGCGCGCGGTGCGTCCTCCTGGACCACCTCCGCCATGCCCCGGAAGAAGATCGGGATGCCGACGGTGAATTCCCAGAAGCGCTGCTTGTCGGCGTCGTTCATCTTGGCGACCTCCGGCACGGCCAGGATCGCCACGATCTGCGCGTGCAGCGCGTTGGTGTGCTCCTCGGGCAGCTCGATGTTGCGCGCGAACTGCCAGAGCTCCACCACGAAGAGCGCTGCCGCGGCTCCGACGTCCTTGTCCGCACCCTCGGCGGCCAGCGCCTCGCGCGTCCCGGCGGCGCCGTCCTGCAGGAGCTCGCGCAGGGCGTTGCGCTGCTCGTCGTCCGTGCCCAGCTGCCTGGCGAGCTCCGGCAGGAGCAACCAACGTCTGCGTGGCTGGAAGTTGAGCTCCGGCCGCAGGAGGTCTGCCTTCGCCACCGATCTCGGTGCGGTGCCCGGCGCGGGCGCAGGGCGCTTGGGCGCGAGCTGTGCCATCCGCGTCTTGAGCGGCGAGTCGGGCAAGAGCAGCGCGGGTTGGCTGGGGGGCTCCTGCGCGGGAAGGCAGAGGCAGAGGCAGAGGCCGGCCAAGGCGGAGAGAACGGAGGAGCAGGCGTGCTGCGGTTTCACAGGGGCTGGGAGGATGATGGGAACGGGCTCGGGGAGGCTCAACCCCCTTGCAGCATCGCGTGGCTCGGGCGGGATCGCCTTCGGGTCGGTGCGCTGTGGCAGCCCGCCCAATGGCAGCGCGTGCATCATCGTCTGCACTGCGGCATCCGCGACGCCCGGTATGCTCGCTGGGCGATGTTCGCGATCCGCACCTGGTCTCTCGCCGCGGCCTGGTTGTCTGCTCTGTTGGCCCCCCGCCTGCTCGCCCAGGAATCTCCGCGGGCGAACGAAACGCGGACCGTGCTCGCGATCGAGATCCACGTGACGGCGAGTGGCAGCCAGCCGGCGAGCCGCAGCGGCGTGTGGGGGGCGGCGCAGCGCTTCGCCTACGAACGCACGGTTTCCGGCACGATCGCCCTGACCACGGCGACCGAGACGACCGGTGCGGGCGCCGACGCACGCGAACTGCTGCGCTTCGCGGCGCGGAGCTCGGGTGCGAGCCAGTTGACCGCCGTTGCCATCGACTCCGCATGGCAGACCTTCACCGAGAGCGGCGAAGGCGGCGTGCCCGAGGTCTACCACGCGATGGAGACCTGGCATTCGTGCGTGCGTCCGCAGGGGCGCGACCTCCGGCCGGTCCTCGTGCTCGATGCGGCGCAGAAGCAGTGGCAGCTCGTCGACTTCGACATCGATCGGATCCTGCGCATGCTGACGGACCACGTGCAGTACACGGGCGTTGCCACGATGACGCCGGCGATGGGTCGTGGCTGGTCACACGCCGCGGGACGCAAGGAGGACCGCGTGGTCGACGGCAAGTTCGTCGACGGTGGGCTGCAGCCAGGTGGTTTCCTGCCGCCGATGGCCGTGCAACTGCATCGCAACGCCGTCGCGGCGAGGATCGAGAAGAACCTCTACGCCGGGCGCATGGAACTGGATCTGGGCCCGGTGCTGCCGCCGGATGTCGGCAGGCTGCGGGCGACCGTGGTGTGGTCCGTGCGCGAGGAGGTGGCCGATTGCGATCTCGTCGTGGCCCCCAGCGCCTACACCTTCTGGCGGCCGAAGGCCTTGCCGGCGAGCGCCGAGGCGGAACGCCAACCCGGCAGCACGTTGTTGCTGGTCGCCGCGCTGGTGCGCGCGGACCCGGCCGCGCCCGGCCGGCTGCCGAAGATCGAAGAGCTCACCTGGCGCCTCGTCGAAACGTCGCGCGAACCCGGCATCGCGATGAACTTCCCATTCAAGAGCCAGGACCGGCGTCCCGATCTCGAGCTGTCCGGAGAGTCGGCAGGCCAGTCGCCGGCTGATCCCGAACGCCAGGGCGTGCGTCACCAACGGCCGCTCTTCAACCGCAGTCGCGTGGCCTTGCACAGCTACGACTGGGGCGGGTCGGCAAAGCTCGAGGTCGAGGCCCGTCTGGCGGATGGCCGGACAGTCCGTGGCCACCTGCTCGGTCACCGCGAGATCACGAGCATCCCCCTGCCCAAGCCGCTGCTCTCCGGTCAGCGCATTGCGATGCTGGAGCCGCACGCGGGCAAACGGGACGACGCCGACGACGAACGCGATCCACCAGGGCGCGACGGCACGCAAGGTGACGGCCTGTCCAACTACGAGGAGTACCGCGGCTTCTACGTCGATGGCCGGCACGTCGCCGGCGACCCCGTGAAGAAGGATCTGTTCGTGCGCGTGGAGAGCGGTGGCAGGCCGGCGCGCGACGCGCTGGCGACGTTCGCCGGCATCAGCGGCCTCGCGGTACACGACACGCTGCGCAGCGACGAGCTGCCGGGCGGTCGCGCGGGCCGCGTGATCAACGTGAACCACGGCACGGGTCCGCATCCGGTAGACCAGCACGCGCTGATCGTGCGCACGACGGGCGGGGTGCAGCGACCGGTCGCCTATGGCAAGGCGCCGCTGCGCAGCGTGCCCTGCGTCGCACTGCCGCTGGCGCTCTTCGGCCACGCACCGAGCCTGGGAGGGCTCGCGCCGACGAGCGACGGGAGCGGCGATGGCGCGCTGTTGCGGCAGCTCACGGTGCAGGCGCTGTTCGTCGCGGTTGGTGTCGACCGCCCCGGCCGCGGCGACTTCACGACGCGCCTGGTCCTGGTGCCACCCGAACCGGGTGGCCTGCCGATGATCGTGGCCGGCAGCCAGCGCACGCCGGTGACCGTGCTCGACGAGCAGGGTCGCGACGTCGCGATCACCAGGTGGCAAGCGGCCCAGGCCACGACGCAGCGGATCCGCGATATGGGCCTGATCGAGATCTTCCCCACCCTCGCGCAGTCCGCTGCGAGCTGGTACTGGCGCATCGGCGTGCCCGGTGGGGAGCACAGCGGCCCGGACACATGCGTGATGCGCGACTGGTTCGCCGACGCCCGCGCGATGCACCGCGGTGGCGCCCCGGTGCTGATCGAAAACGGTGCGCC
The DNA here is from genome assembly GCA_964607495.1 of uncultured candidatus Brocadiaceae bacterium. Lineage (GTDB taxonomy): Bacteria > Planctomycetota > UBA1135 > UBA1135 > UBA2386 > CAZSKV01. The sequence goes on along the minus strand of CAZSKV010000529.1, from coordinate 344 downwards.
GCGCGAACAGCCCGGCAGGACGCTCGGCACGCAACTCACCGGCACTGGCGTCAACGCACCCGGCAAGTCGCGCTATGGCGACATCCGCGGCGGCCGTCCACCCGCCAACGCCCAGCTCGTCGTCAACGACCGCTACCCATGAACCCGCCGCGCTGCTTGCTCTGGTGCGGCGTGGCGCTGCTGCTGGCCGCGACCACGCCGTCCCAGTCACCTGCCAGTCCGGGCGTGAGTCTTGGTTCGCTGCTGCCGATCGACGCACCCCTGCGCGATCCGGCGTTCGGCCTCGCGCTGCGCGTCGAAGTGCAGCATCCCGCCGATGGGTCGGTGGCCGAGGAGGAGGTGGC
>CAZSKV010000528.1:0-10711 GCA_964607495.1 uncultured candidatus Brocadiaceae bacterium | reverse complement strand
GCGCTGGAACTGGCCGGCAACCAGACCGGCGCCGGCATCCTGATCGTGGACGGCGACCTCGACTTCCGCGGCAACGTGACCTACGTCGGCATCGTGATCGTCCGCGGCAAGATCCGCTTCTCCGGCGGCGGCTCGTCGAAGGTGATCCGCGGCGCCCTGATGGGCGGTGGCGACGCCTCCCTGGACTCCGTGTTCACGCTCAGCGGCACGGTCGACCTCCAGTACTCGAGTCAGGGCATCACCAAGGTCAGCCAGCTGCTGACGCGGCAGGCGCTCGCCGGCTGGCGCGAGGTGTCGCGTTCATGAAGCCCGCGCTCGCAATCGCGTTCACGATCGCCCTGGCGGCGGCCTCGACGGCGCAGCAGAAGGGTGGCACCACCGAGCCGAAGCCAGCGCCCGCCAAGCCGGATCCGGTCGCCGTCAAGATCGCCGAACTCGGCGATGCGCAGAAACGGGAGGCCGCGCTCGAGAGCCTCGCGACCTGTCTCGACGAAGCCGGCCGTCAGCTGGTGAAGGCCATGGGCAGCGAGGACGTCGCGGTCCGGATCGCCGTGCTCAGGCTCTACAGGCGTGCGCCCGACAAGGCGCCCACAGCCCAGGTCGTGGCACTCCTGCGCGACCAGAACACGGACGTGCGTGAGCAGGCCGTGCTCGTGCATGCAGCGGCCCGGCCGGAGGGCTGGGTAGCCGAGCTCCTGCTCCTGCTCCCGCGCGAAGACGACACCCGCGTCAAGCGGCAGATCATCGCCGGACTCGGGGCGTCCGCGGATCTGAACTGCGTGCCGGTCCTGATCGACCTGCTCGAGGTCTCGAGCGACGAGTACCTGCAGAAGCGCACCGCGGCCGCGTTGCTGGCCCTGACCCAGCAGAAGCACGGCCGCGACGCCGCAGCCTGGCGCAAGTGGTGGCAGGGTGGCGACCGCATCGCCGAGGCCGAACAGGCGCGGCGGCGTGCCGAGAAGAAACCCGACACGCCTGCCCCGGCGCCTGCCAAGTAGCCCGGCTCAGGTCCCGACCAGGAACCAGCCGCCGTTCGACATCACGACGCCGGTGCCGTTGGCCAAGGGGTCGAGCGCGGCGAACTGGTTGAAGATCTTCACCCCGACGAGTGTCGGGTTGTTCGGGATCGGCAGGGGTACCGTGGCGATGCCGTTGGCGTTCGTGGCGCTGGCCTGCGCGACCGAGGCCGGCACGTAGAGCGAGCAGCCCGGCATGTTGATCACGCTGAGGTCGATCGGGAACGGCGCGCCGTTCGACGCCGCGTAGAGCAGGAAGGCTGCCGTCGCAGGGATCACCTGCGCCACCTGGATCGAGAACGCGCTGTTGAGCTTGGGGGCGGTCGGATAGCTGAGCTGGGGCACGAGATTGTTGCTGCCCTTGCAGCCCTGACCGAACGGGTTCGCGACCGCGAGGTCGGTGCAGAGCTGGACCTTGAGCGCGGCCGAGTCCGTCGAGCCGCTGCCTGGCGCCGTGCCGGTCCAGCCGACCGCGTAGACCCGCTGCAGCGTCGAGCCGCGGTGGAAACCGAGCGCCGGCTGCGTAGCGCCAACGTTCTTCGAACCCTGCGCCTCGACTTCGATCACGAGATCGCCGAGCGGGGGCAGGTAGGTGAACGGCTTCTGCAGCCCGAGCGGGCTCCAGGTGTCCGCGGTGCGGTGCCACACGAAGTCCTTCACGGCGAGCACGGTCACCGCGTTCGCGCCGACGTTCGTCGCGAAGGTCGTCGACAGCGTCCCGCCGGTCACATGGTCCATCTTGATCACGAGCGAGCTGAAGTACTGCTCGCCGGTCCCGCAGGGCGCGAACGCGAGTTCGCGGATCAAGGTCGGGACGGTGCCGATGAACGAGGCCGGCACGAGCATCTGGTACTTCTGGTTGACCCAGGTCGTCGAACCCGTGTTGTCCCCGAACGGGATCACGTTGCAGGTGCCGGCGTTGCTCGCGCTGTCGGGTGCGTGGGCGCAGGTTTGGGAGGCAGCGACGGTGGCGAGGGCCGCGGTCGCGAGGAAGGTGCAGAGGTGCCGCATGGGTGGATCCTTGGGAAGGGAGACCGAGAGCCGGCTGATTGTGCGCCTCGACGCAGCCGCCGACCAGTACCTGGCCGGCCTGGACCGTGGTCTGCCTGCGGTGTCCAGGCTGCAAAGTCCAGTGTCAGGGGTCGCGCGTTGCTCGTCCCGAGCCCGCGACGGGCTAGGAGTCTGCGTCCCGGGACTCGGTCGCGCGGAACGCGCGTCTCTTCGCCCATCTTCGCGCGACCGAATCTATGCCACACAACCCGAGTTGCCGCCGATTCGGCCGCTCGAACCTGGACAAACATCCGCGCATTGCGCGCGGCGCATCCCGTGACGCAGACTCCTAGCATGCACCATGCCGTGCAGCGCACGCCTGTGGAATGGCTCGAGACCGATGGCCTCGGCGGCTTCGCCTCGGGCCCGGTGCGCGGCCCGCGCACGCGCCGCTACCACGCGCTGCTGCTCGTGGCCACAAAGCCCCCGGTCGGGAGGTGTGTGCTGGTCAACGGGCTCGAGGTGCATGCCGAGACGGTCCATGGCCGGCGCGCGCTCTCTACCCAGCGCTACACACCGGACGTGCTGCACCCCGACGGGGACACGCGCTTCCTCCAGTTCACGTCCGATCCGTGGCCGAGCTGGCGCTACCGCCTCGAGGACGGGATCGAGATCGTGCACGAGATCCTGGTGGAGAAGTCCAGTCCGGCCGTCACCTGCCGCTGGCGGGTCGAAGGCAGCACGGCCGGGGTGCGTTTGTACGTGCGCCCACTCCTCTCCTGCCGCGACGCGCACGCGCTGCACCGCGAGAATCCGGCGTTCCAATTTGCCGCCGGGCATGCCGGTGATCGTGTCTGCTGGCATCCCTACGCCCCGCTGCCGCCCGTGCACGCCCGGCACAACGGGGCCTATGTGCACCAGCCCGAGTGGTACCGCAACTTCCTCTACACCGAGGAGCAGGCGCGGGGCCTCGACGCGGTCGAGGATCTGGCTTCGCCTGGGGAGTTCCGGTTCGACCTCGCGGTGGCCGAGGCGGAGCTCACGTTCTCGACCGCGATCCGCGATGCCATCCCCAGGGCGCGGGAACGCGCGCGGCGCGAGACGCTCGGTCCAGCACGCGCGCGTCTCGCGGATGCGTTCCTCGTCCGCCGCGATTCCGGGGTGACCATCGTCGCCGGCTATCCGTGGTTCACCGACTGGGGCCGCGACACCTTCATCGCGCTGCCTGGCCTGTGCCTGGCCCGTGGGCGGCACGCCGAGGCCCGACAGATCCTGCTCGCATGGGCTGGCACCGTGTCGCAGGGAATGCTGCCGAACCGCTTCGCCGAGGGCGGTCAGCCGGAGTTCAACTCGGTCGACGCGTCGCTGTGGTTCGTCGTCGCCGTCCACCACCTGCTCGCCTCGCAGCCCCGCCTGCCGCCGGCCGAACGCGCACGCCTCGTCGCCAGCGTGCGGGCGATCGTCGAGGGCTATGCCCTGGGCACGCGACATCGGATCGGCCTCGCCGAGGATGGCCTGCTGGCGTGCGGCGAGCCGGGTGTGCAGCTGACCTGGATGGATGCCAAGGTCGGCGATCACGTCGTGACGCCACGGATCGGCAAGCCCGTCGAAGTGCAGGCCCTGTGGCTGAACACCTGCGCGATCGCTGATGAACTGCTCGAGCCAGGTGGCCCCTGGCGCGAGCGCTTCTCGCGCGGCTGCGCCGAGTTCGCGCGCCGCTTCTGGAATCCGGAGACCGCGTGTCTCTTCGACGTCGTCGACGTCGATCACCGCGCCGGCCACAGCGATCCCGCGATCCGGCCGAACCAGGTCTTCGCGGTCGGCGGTCTGCCGTTCGCCGTCCTCGAGGGGGACCGCGCGCGCGCCGTGCTCGAAGTCGTCACGCGCGAACTGCTGACTCCAGCCGGGTTGCGCACGCTCTCACCGCGCGACCCGCGCTACATCGGCAGGTACGAGGGCGGCGTGCGGGAGCGCGATGCGGCCTACCACATGGGCACCGCGTGGCCCTGGCTGCTCGGACCCTATGCCGCGGCCCGGCAGCGGGTCGACGGCGAGCGCTGGCCGATCCCGTTCCTGCCGTTCGAGATCGCCGATGGCGACGCGCCACACATGCCGCGCGGATGCCCGTGGCAGGCATGGTCGGTCGCGGCGTGGTGGCAGCTCAGTGCAACACGATCACGACCTCTTCGGCATCGACGCCCGTCGTGATCCGGGTGTGCGCCAGGAGGTCGCCGAGCGCCGCCATGACCGAGAACTCGAGCCCCGGTGGCACGCCCCCGAACGCGAGACGGCCGTCGCGGCCGGTCGTGAGCGTGGGCAGGTCGTCGTGGCCCATCCTGGCGAAGGCACGCAGCGTTTCGCCCGTCAGGTTCTCGCAGTCGAGTGTGATCGTGACCCCCTCGAGCGGGTTGTCCGCCGCATCCACGACGCGCATCCGCAGCACGGTGCCGGCTGCGAGCCGCCAGACGAACGGCTCGGCCAGGGGCAGGGTCACGCGCCGGAACTCCGGCCAGCTCTGCTCGCCGAGCACCGCGAGTTCGTAGCTGCCCGGCGCGAGGCCGGCGAACGTGGCCCGGCCGCCGCGGTCGGCGACCGTCTCGCGGACCGCGAGCGGCACGCGCGCGAGATGTTCCCAACGCGTCTCGGTGACCGCGTCCAGGGTCGGCCGCAGCAGCAGGCGCGCGCCGGCCAGCGGCGTGCCAGTCGCATCCTCGACCCGGCCGCTGCACGCCTGATCCGTGCGCACCACGACCTCGCCGAGGTCCTGATCGGAGCTGCAGAGCGACGACCAGATCCACGCGTAGCCGTCGGCGGTGTGCACGAAGGCGTCCGCCGGGGCATCGGCCGGCAGGCACGCGACGTCGAAGCGGCCTTCGGCATCGGTCCTGACCTCGAGTGCGACCGCCTCCTTGGTCTCCGGCAGCCGCGCGTGCACGAGCACGCTCGCCTGCGCGAGCGGGCGCCGGTCCGCTGTCAGGAGCCGGGCGCGCAGCGCACCGCCAGCGTGCAGCTCGAGCCGGGGACAGGGATCGAGGGGGAGGCGGCGGACCTGCACGAGCTCGTGCCTGGGACCGAGCACGGTCACGTGGGCGAGCGGCGTCATGACCGTGAAGCGGCCCTCGGCATCGCTCATGGTCTCGGCCCCGTCCTGCGCGGCCACGCGGATGCCGGCGAGGGGCTTCCCGGACTTGCCGTCGAGGAGCTGGCCGCCGATGGCGCGGGCTGGCTCGGGTGGCCCCTCCGCGGATCGCCGGCCGAGCACGAGCGTGCGCGCGTCGCCCGCGCGCAGTCCCGTGGCGTGCGCGACGGCGCCGGTCTCGTCGCTGGCCCGCACGTGGCCGACGGCCAAGGGATCGATCGCGATCCGGTACTCGCCGCGCTCGTTGGCGCGGTGCGCCGTCCGCTGCGAGAAGCGCCCGCCGAGCGCCATCGCCACCGCGGCCGGCAGTTCGGGGAACGCCGGGCACGAGACCTCGATGCGTGCCCCGGGCGCCGGCTTGCCGTCCGCGCGCACGACGCGACCGGCGAGCTGGCCGGCCGGCTTCGAGTCCTGGGGCGCGAGGAGCGCGAGCAGGCAGCAGAATTCAACGAGCGGCCGCATGCACGATCCTCCCGCCGACGATGGTCATCACCACGCGAGCCGCGCGGATCTCGGCCGCCGGCGCCGCGAAGAGGTCGCGGTCGAGCACCACGAGATCGGCGAGCTTGCCCGCCGCGAGGGTCCCGAGCCAGGCTTCGTCGCCTGCGGCATGCGCGGAACCGGCGGTGTAGGCACGCAGCGCCTCCTCGAGCGTGATCTTCTGGCGCGGCACCCAACCCTCGGGGTGCTTGCCGTCGAGGGTTGCGCGCGTGACCGCGGCGTGGATGCCTGCGAGCGGCGCCAGCGGCGCGACCGGCCAGTCGGAGCCGAAGGCGAGCACGGCCTTGCGGTCGAGGAGATCGCGGAAGGCATAGGTCGTGTCGCAGCGGGTCTTGCCGATCCGCTTCTCGGCCCAGCGGCCGTCGTCGACACAGTGATAGGGCTGCATCGAGGCGATCACGCCGAGTTCGGCGAAGCGGCCGAGGTCGGCCGGCGCGACGTGCTGCGCGTGTTCGATGCGCGGACGCAGGGTCGGGTTGCCATGGCGCGCGAGGATGTCGAGCACCGCGCGGATCGCGCGATCGCCGATCGCGTGGATCGCCGGCTGCAGCCCGTCGGCGAGGCTCCTGCCGACCTGCTGGTCGAGCAGGCCGCCGGGCTCGAGGTTGGTCTGCGCGAGGCCGCTGGTGGTCGGGGCGTCGGCGTACGGATCGAAGAACAGCGCCGTGGTCGAACCGAGCGAGCCGTCGGCGAAGGCCTTGACGCCGTTCAGCTTCAGCCACGTGTCGCCGAAACCGCGTTCGACCGCGAGCCCGCCCCAGAGCTTGTGGGCGCTGATCGGCGCGTAGACCGTCACGCGCAGCGTGAGCTCGCCACGCCGCCGCAGTTCCTGGTAGGTGGCGAGCGCCTCGTGGCCGTCGAGCATGTCGTGCACGCCGGTGACCCCGAGCGCCGCCGCGTGCCGCAGGGCCGCGCGCGCCCGCTCGAGGCGCTGTGCCTTCGACCAGGCCGGGACGTGCCGGCTCACGAGTGCCATGGCTGCGTCCTTGAGCACGCCCGCGGGCTCGCCGTCGGCGCTGCGCACGATCGCGCCGCCTTCGGGGTCGGCGGTGGTGCGCGTGATCCCCGCGAGCGCGAGCGCATGCGAGTTCGCGACGGCCATGTGGCCGTCGAGCCGTGTCACGAACACCGGGTGGTCCGGGACATGGCGGTCGAGATCCTGCCGGGTCGGAAGCCTGGCCCCCGGCCAGTTCTCGTGGTCCCAGTTGCCTGCGGTCAGCCAGGTGCCCTTCGGCAGCTGCGCGGCCCGCTCTGCGAGCCGGCGTCCGAGTTCGTCGGCGCTCTGCGCCGTGCGCAGGTCAGGTGCCAGCAGCTCGTCGCCGCCATTGAGGAAATGCACGTGCGCGTCGATGAACCCGGGCACGACCAGTTGACCGCCGAGGTCGATCGCGCGCGCCTGGTCGCGGAGCGCGAGCGCCACGGCATCGAAGCCGACGATCTTGCCGTCGCGCAGGGCGATCGCATTCGCCAGCGGTCGCCCCGCCTCGCCGGTCCAGATCCTGCCACCGTGGAGGACGAGGGCCTCCTGCGGGCGGGCCAGGGCGGCAGAGGCCGTGATGCAGAGCAGGATCGCGGGCAGACCGTGCATCTGCGCATTCGACGGCGTGCCGACCCGGCTCTCAAGCACAGCGGGGGATCCGTCGCGGACCGCCGGACCTCCCGTTGCATCGGGCGAATCGACTGCCACCAGAGTCACGAGGCCGCCGCCGGACCCGGGTGCTTCCCATGGCGGGCCACCGGCGGATATCGTTCCCCACCCGTTCTTCCCCCTCAGACCTCCTCCTTCTCACTACCCCGCGGGACCCCCACCATGAATCTCCGCTCCCTCCTGTTCTCGACGATCACGCTGGCTCTGCCCCTCGCGGCACAGGGCGAATACAAGCTCGCGCCGGTCGGCCCCGGTTGCGGCCCGAAGCTCAATGCCTCGTTCTCCGATCTCGGCTCGCACAAGCGCCTCGAACTGCCGTGCACCAACCTCTTCCCGAGCGAGTTCGGGATCATCGCCTATGGCGCCAGCCAGGTGAGCATCCAGTTCCCGGACAACTGCACGCTGTGGACGATCCCGATCTTCAGCCACACGTTCCGCTCCGATGCGCTCGGCACCTACGACGGCGGCCACGCCTGGCCGGAGAGCATCTACGCGCAGGTCATCGTCCAGGTCGCGACGTTCAAGTTCGACGCGAACAACCAGCTCGTGATCAAGTTCACGAACGCGGTCCGGGCGACGCACCTGCCGTGACGTAGGGGGCGGCCCGGCGGCGCCTCTCAGCCGCCCGCGCGTGGCCCTCGAGACCCTCGAGACGGGCCATGGCTGCCGCATCGCTGGCCAGCAGGTCGGCAGCGTCGACATGCAGTTCCGTGCGCAGGCGCAGGAAGTGCAGCACGGAGAGCCCTCCGGCGAATCGCGCACCGCCTCCGGTCGGCAGGACATGGTTCGGGCCGGCGCCGTAGTCGCCGAAGACCTCGGCGGCGGCGCGGCCCGTGAAGAGTGCGCCGAAATGCCGCAGGCGGGCGCAGGCTGGGTCCGGATCCGCGAGCGTGACCTGCAGATGTTCGGGAGCAACCGCATCGCAGAAGTTGCAGGCATCCGCCAGCGACTCGGCGAGGTACCAGCCTCCGTTCGCCAGGGCCTGTCGGGCGGTTGGCGCGCCGGGTAGCGTCGCGAGCTGGCGTTCGAGCTCGCCCGTCACCGCAGGCACCAGTTGCGCATGCGTCGTCACCAGCACGGGCAGTGCTTCCGCGTCGTGCTCGGCCTGGGCCAGGAGGTCCGCGGCCACCGTGCCTGGATCGGCCGCGGCATCGGCGAGCACGACCAGTTCCGAGGGGCCGGCGAGCAGGTCGATGCCGACGTCGCCAGCCACCAGATGCTTGGCGGCCGTGACCCAACGGTTCCCGGGCCCGGCGATCACGTCACAGGCCGGCACGGCACCCGCCCCATAGGCCATCGCCGCGATCGCCTGGGCGCCACCGGCCCGCAACAGCCCGTCCGCGCCCGCGACAGCAGCCGCCGCAAGGGTCACGAGGGCTGGTCTCGGCGAAGCGACCCAGACCGTGCCGACGCCGGCGGTCCGCGCGGTGACCGCGGTCATCAGCACCGAGGAAGGCAGCGGGAACCGACCGCCCGGTGCGTAACAGCCCGCGCGGTCCACCGGGACCCATGCATGCGCCGCGAACCCGCCGACGAACTCGACCCGGGCGTCGCCGAGCGCGCGTCGTTGCGCCGTGGCGAAGGTCCGGATCCGATCCGCACTCCGCTCGAGCAGCTCTCGCTGCGCGGGCGGCAGCAGCGCGAGCGCGGCCAGCAGCCCGCTGCGCTCGATGACCAGTGGCGCCCCGTCCTCGAGCCCGTCATGGGCTGCTGCGAGCAGCCGCAAGGCGGGCTCGCCCTCCTGGCGCACCCGCGCGACGGTCGCTGCGACGGCAGCGACGAGTGCGGGGTCGCGCGCGTCTGCTCGTCGCACGTGCGTGGGGCTCTCGAGGCGGCGGAAGTTCACTTCGCAGCGCCTCCGCGCCGGGTGATCCGCAGACTGCGTCGGGAGAGCTCGCGCTCGACAGCTTCGAGACTGACGCCGCCGGCGGCGAGGCGCACGAGGAGGAAGTAGAGGACGTCGGCCGCCTCGTGCACAACGGCAGAGGGAGAGCATGCAGTCGCGAGCTCCGCGGCTTCTTCGCCGAGTTTCGCGGCGAGCAGCGCCGGGTCATCGAGCAGGCGTCGCGTGTACGAGCCGTCCGGTGCCGTCCCCGCGCGCGCGACCAGGCGGCGGGCCAGCGCCGCGAGGCCCGCGTCGTCACCCCAGCACGAGCGCGTGCCGGCATGACAGAAGCCCTGCCCATGTTGCCGTACGGTGAACCGTAGCGCATCCCGATCGCAGTCGAGATCCACGCGCAGCAGCTGTTGCCAGGCACCGCTCGTCTCCCCCTTGCGCCAGAGGCCGCGCCGACGTGACCAGTACACACCGCGCTGTGCGGCCATGGCCTCGCGCAGCGATTCCGGATTGGACCAGCACAGGCCGAGTGCGATCCCGTGCTCGTCGACGACGACCGTGGGCCATGGTGGTGTGCCGAGGGGTGCCGCCACGGCGTCGGCGATGTCGAGGCGGCCAGAGTAGAGTGCCATCCCGATCTGCGCCTCGGCACCGATCTCCGCGAGCGCACGCACGTCGGCGACATTCGTCACGCCGCCGGCGATCGTCACCCGCGCCGGAGCGGCGGCGCGTACGATCGCTTCGATCGGTTCGAGATCGATGCCGCCCATGCGGCCTTCGCGCTCGACGAAGGTGACGAGGAAGCCGCCGGCAAGATGCTTGAGTTCGGCGATGCGGTCGAGCACGCGCCGCCCGGTCGGACGCGTCCAGCCCGCGACCACGACTTCGCCGTGCCAGGCATCGAGTGCCACGATCACGCGCTCGCGTGGCAACCCGCGCAGGATCTCGGGGTGGGCGGCGGTGCCAAGGATCACCCTGACGGCCCCGGCGTCGAGCCAGCGGCGCGCTGCGGCGACGTCACGGATGCCGCCACCGACCCGGCAGCGCGCGAGCCCGAGCAGGGGGACGATGGCAGAGGCGTTCGAGCCGAGGCCGCGTGCGGCGTCCAGGTCGATGACGGCCACTTCGCCGACGAGAGCAAAGCGTGTGGCGAGCGGCTCCGGCGCGCCGGCGTCCAGGGCCAGTTCCTTGCCGCCAACCAGTTGCACTGCGCGGCCCCCTTGCAGGTCGATCGATGGAATGATCATGGTGTGAGCAGGCAGGCCTTCGCCTGGGCAATCGTGTACTCGCCGTAGTGGAAGATGGAGGCCGCGAGCACGGCGTCGGCACCTGCGTCCAGGGCCGCGCGCAGGTGTTCTGGGGTCGCGGCGCCCCCCGAGGCGATGACCGGCACGTGCACCGCCCCGGCCACGCTGCGGATGAGGTCCAAGTCGTAGCCGGTGCGCGTGCCGTCGCGGTCGACGCTGGTCAGGAGGATCTCGCCGCACCCGCGGCGCTCGACTTCACGTGCCCAGGCGACGGCCGCGAGTCCGCTGGGTTCCTTGCCGGAGCGGATCAGCACATGGCCATGGCTGGCGTCG
>CAZSKV010000527.1:0-6395 GCA_964607495.1 uncultured candidatus Brocadiaceae bacterium | reverse complement strand
TCGCGCACCCGCTGCACGGGCGCGCTCGCCGAAGCGCTGCGCCGGCACGGCCTGGACGTCAAGTGGCTGAACATGGCGACGCTGCGGCGCTGGATGCAGCGGCCGCTGGCGGAGCGCGCCGCGCGCTGGGTGCACCAGCGTTTCCGTCCGGATCTGATCTTCGTGTTCTGCCGCGACCTGCCCAAGCACCTCCTCGAGGAGTTCGGCAAGCACACCCCGGTCGTGCTCTGGGTCGAGGAACCGCTGCACGACGTCGACGCCGAGCAGGTGCGCTATTTCGCGGCTGCCAGCCTCGTCTGCATGAGCAACCCCGGCAAGTTCCGCTGGTTGCGCGAGCAGGGGCTGTCGAACATGGCGTTCGTGATGAGCGGGTTCTCGCCGACCTTCCACCATCCGGTCGAGCCGCGGCGGCCGATCCGGGATCTGGTGTTCATCGGCGGGCCCGGCTTCTCGAGCATGCGCGCCGAGTTCCTCGCCGAGATCAGCCAGCACTACCGGACCGAGATCTTCGGGCCCAAGGAGCTCTGGGCGAGTTCGGTCGCGCGCTACCCGCAGCTGCGCGTGCGCGACGCGGTCGGTGCCCCGGGCTACCGTGAGGTCTGCGCGACCTCGCGGATCGTGCTCGGCCTGAACCAGGTGAACGAAGACCCGCTCTACTTCAGCAACCGCACGTTCCTGACGCTGGCCTGCCGGGGCTTCCATCTGACGCACTACGTGCCGGGACTCGAGACGGTGTTCCAGGACGGCGAGCACCTGGCCTGGTACGTCGATCCGCGCGAATGCCTGGCCAAGATCGAGCGCTACCTCGATGCCGACGCCGAGCGGGAACGCATCGCCGCGAACGGCCACGACCTCGTGGTCGCGCGGCACCAGTACTACCACCGCATCGACCAGATCCTGGCGATGCTGCGCGGCGACGTCCCCGCCACCAAGGAGCCGGTCGTGGTGCTCGAAACCCAGCCGCGCCTCGCCTCACCGAGCCCACTCCCCGCCGCGCGAGCGGCCAAGTGATCGTCCCGCCCCGGTGAGGGTCCTGCACGTTCTCGCCGAGCGGGGTTGGTCCGGGGGCGAGGAACAACTGCGCTTCCTGGTCGAGCACCTGTGCCGGCAGGGCCACAGCAACGAACTGCTGCTCGTGCCCGGGGCGGCGTTCGCCGGGCTCGGCGCGCGCCTCGGCCTCCGCGTGCACACCGCCGCGCTGCGCCACTGGTGGTCGCCGCGGGCGGTGCTCGCGGTGCGTGCAGCGGTCCGCCGCGCCGCGCCCGACGTGCTGCACTTCGGCTGCGGGCGTTCGCTGCTCTTCGCTGGCATGGCGGCGCGCGGCCTGCCGGTGCGGCTACGCATCACCACGCGCCGCATCGACTACCCGATCGGCCGTGCGCCCTGGCGGGCCTGGCGCTACACGCGTCTCGTCGACCACGTCGTGGCCAATTGCGCGGCCGTCCGCGCGCGCGTGCTCGCGGCCGGCGTGCCGCCGAACCGGGTCACGGTCGTGCACGAGGGCATCGAGCTGGCCCCCTGGCAGGGGATCACCGCCGATCGCGCCGGCGCGCGGCAGCGGCTCGGCTACCCGGCCGACGCCGAGATCATCTGCTGCCCGGCGACCCTGCGGCCGCGCAAGGGACAGCGCGAGCTCGTGGCGGCGTTCGCCGAACTCGCCGCGACGCGGCCGCGCGCGCGGCTGGTGCTGGCTGGCAGTGGCGAGGATCTCGAGCCCCTGCGCGCGCTCGCGCGTCGTCTCGACCTCGCGGACCGCGTGCTGGTGCCTGGACCGATCCGGCCGATCGCCGATCTCTATGCGGCGAGCGACGTGTTCGCGCTCTGTTCGCGCTTCGAGGGCCTCGCCAACGCCGCGCTCGAAGCGACTGCCGCCGGTCTGCCCTGCGTCGTCAGCGATGCCGGCGGTCTGCCCGAGATCGTGGCCGACGGGGTGAGCGGGGCGGTGGTCCCGCATGGCGATCGCGCCGGGGTCGTGACTGCGCTGCGGCGCTACCTGGAGACACCGGAACTGGGCCGCGCGCATGGCCGCGCTGGCGCCGCCCGCACGGCCGAGCTCTTCCCCGCCACCAAGATGGCGCACAAGATGGAGCGGCTCTTTCTCGATCTACTGCACACATGAACCCCTTTGCGGGCTTGAAGACCGACTGCCGCCACTTCCGCTGGGATCGGCCCTGTGCGCCGCACAAGCTCAGCGGCGTGGTCTGCGCCACCTGCACGCGCGACTACGACCCGGTGCGCAGCCGCGTGCTCGTGGTCAAGCTCGCCGCGACCGGCGACGTGTTGCGCACGACGGCCTTGCTGCCGGCCGTGCACCAGGCGTTTCCGGGCGCGCGCGTGACCTGGCTGACGGCGCGCAGCGCGTGCGGGCTCTTCGGCGGCAATCCCCTGGTCGCCGAAGTCCTGAGCAGCAGCGACCCGCTGACGATGGCCCGGCTCCTGACCGAGGAATTCGACGTCGTGCTCTGCCCGGATGCCGATCTCGCGACGGCGGCATTCGCGGGCGCCGCGCGCGCGCGCCAGCGCCGCGGCTACACCACGGATCCGGGCGGCCGGGTCGTGCCGCTCTCGCGCGGCGCCGAGCACTGGCTGCGCATGGGCCTCGACGACCAGAAGAAGCGCGCGAACCGCGAGACCTACCAGGCGCTGATCGCCGCGGTGCTGGAGCTCGACCCGGCCGCGGTCGGCGAACCGATCCTCGAGCCCGCGGCCGCCGACCGGGCGGCCGCGCAGCGCTTCCGCGCCGCGGTGCCGTTCGCTGGGCGCCTGGTCGGACTGAACACGGGTGCCGGCGGGCGCTGGGCCTACAAGCAGTGGACCCTGCCGCACCAGCAGGAGTTCCTGCGTGCCTGCGCCGCCAAGGGTCTCGGCGTGCTCCTGCTCGGTGGCCCCGAGGAGCGTGCGCGGCACCAGGAGCTGCTCGCGGGGGCTGCCGGTCTGCCGGTGTTCGATGCGGGCACCGACCACTCGTTCCGCGGCTTCGCGGCGCGGGTCGAGCTCTGCGCCGTAGTCGTGACCGGCGACACCTTCGCCCTGCACGTCGCCTGCGCGCGCAAGAAGCCGGTCGTCGCGCTCTTTGGTCCGACCTCGAGTGCCGAGATCGAACTCTACGGCCGCGGCGAGAAGCTCGTGCCGGCCGGGCTCGACTGTCTGTGCTGCTACCTGCCGCGTTGTGACCGGCAGCCCTATTGCCAGGAACTGCTCACGCCCGACCTCGTGCTGGCGGCGGTCCTGCGCCAGGTCAAGTGAGGTCCAGGCGCACGAGGTAGCGGTCGGTCATGCCGGCCACGTAGTCGCAGACGACGCGGTGCAGACCGTCGTGGGGGATCCGCGCCTGGGCGCTCGGCGGCAGCTGCTCGGGATGGGCGAGCAGGCGTCCGAATGCGCTGCGGATCCGCTCCTGGCCGGCATGCATGACGTCGAGCACCCGCGCCGAGCGATAGAAGTGCTCGCGCAGGAACTCGAGCAGTTGCTGGCTGGCGACCGCCATCGCCTCACCATGGTGCAGGTGCGGCTCCTTGCCGCCCGGGATCGCGCGTGCGACCTCGGCTTCGTTGGTGGTGACGAGATCGTGGATCAGCAACGAGATGAGCTCGGAGATGACCCGGGAAGGGCTCGGGTTGCCGGCGGCGCGGCTCGCCTCGCGCCAGAGCTCGAGGCGCTCGGCCTCGGCCATCGGGAACGCCTGCGCGCGCAGGCCGTCGTCGAGGTCGTGGCCCAGGTAGGCGATCTTGTCACACAGGTCGACGAGGTGGGCTTCGAGCGGCGGTGGCTGCTTGGGCAGCAGGTCAGGGCTCAGCGGGAACCCGTCCGGCACGCGCCCCTTGAGCAGCGAGCGCCGGGTCGCCAGCGTGAGGTTCAAGCCGTGTCCATGGCCGTAGCGATCCTCGAGGTAGTCGACGATCCGCGCGCCCTGGGCGTTGTGGCGGAAGCCGCCCTGGCCGGCCATCAGGGCATGCAGTGCCTCCTCACCGACGTGGCCGAAGGGTGGATGTCCGAGGTCGTGAGCGAGGGCGACGGCTTCGGCAAGGTCGGCGTTGAGGCGTAGTGCGGTCGCGACGCCGCGCGCCATCTGCGAGACCTCGAGCGAGTGCGAGAGCCTGGTCCGGAAGTGGTCGCCCTCGAAGGCCGCGAGCACCTGGGTCTTGCCCTGCAGGCGCCGGAACGCGGGCGAATGGATGATGCGATCGCGGTCGCGCTGGAAGGCCGTGCGCAGCGCATCCTCGGCTTCGGGCAGCCGCCGGCCACCGAGCCGTGCCGACCGGGCCGCGATCGGCGCGAGTTGGCGGCATTCGAGGTCCTCGAGATCTTCGCGGCGCAGCCAGACCATCGTGGTAGGGGGCTCAGCAGCTCCGCCCGGAAGGGGCGGGGTCCGCCAGAAAGCGAAACACCCGGCCCCCCGCGTGGGAAGGCCGGGTGTCACCGGACTCTGGTACCCCCAAGGGGAGTCGAACCCCTGTCCTATGGCTGAGAACCATATATCCTGGGCCTCTAGACGATGGGGGCGTCAGGAGGGGCGCATCTGTAGGGACCACCCGCAACCGCGTCAAGGTGCATTCTGTCGCGCCGCCGACCACGACCCTCACGCGGGGCGCCGATTGGAGTTCTGGGTCGACCCAGGACGATCTAGGAGTCCGGGCCAACGGCTCCGCGCGCGCCCCGGGCGCGGCGCCTCCCATGGCCCGGACTCCCAGGCACCAACCCCGCGGGCATGCCGGATGCGTATCATCGCGCGGCTCCGCAACCCACACCCAAAGGCTCACCGATGGCGCTCCTGCAATCCTCCTTCCTCCTCCTGACCCTGCTGGCCACGCTGGCCGTGGGCGATGGCTATCTGGGCGTCATGCTTGCGAACCAACCCCGGCCCACCGTTGCCGAGGTCGTACCGGGGTCTCCGGCCGAGAAGGCGGGCCTGCAGGTCGGGGACGTGATCACCGCGGTGGATGCGAACGAGACCAAGGACGTCGATACCTTTGCCGAGGCGATCCGCAAGCGCAACGCCGGCGACAAGGTCAAGCTCACGCTCGAGCGCGGCGGTAGGACGATCGCCGTCGAGGTCGTGCTCGCCAAGCGCTTCGAGGAGGAGGCTCCGCCTGCGCGCCTCGAGCCCAAGGTCGCACCGCCGACCAGGCCGTACCTCGGCATGACGATCGAGGAGGGGCAGGGGGTGGTCGTGGTCAGCGTGCTGGAGGACGCGCCGGCGGCGAAGGCCGGCATCCGCAAGGGTGACCAGCTGCGCAAGATCGGGGGCAAGCCGGTCGCCGACCTCGAGGCCGTCGATCGCGTGCTCGCGGGGCTGATGCCGGGGCAGCGGATCGAGGTCGAAGTCGAGCGCGCTGGCCGCATGCTGGCAGTCGAGCTCCTGGTGGGCTCGCGTCCGGCGGCCCAGCCAGCGCAGCCGGGCGGTGTGGCGGAGCCGGGCCGGGCCGCGCAGCCCGGGGCCACCTTGGCGCCGGTAGCGCCCAGGCCCAAGGATCCGACCCCGTCTCCAGTGCGGCAGGTGGAGCCGCCCGCACCACCGCCGCCGCAGCCGACGCCGCCGATCCTGCCGCGCCCCGAGGAGCGCCGCGCGGAGACCTTCGCCGCGGCCAGGGAGATCGCGGGCAAGACGCGGCTGCCGATCCTCGCGTTCTTCTCGGCCAGCTGGTCCGCGTCCTGCCAGGCCCAGGCGCGTTCGCTGGGCGACGTGTCGCTGGCGGAACTGCGCACGAAGGTCGTGCAGGTCGTGCTCGACACCGACAAGGAGGGCCAACTCGCCGACCAGTACGGGGTCCGCGAACTGCCGACGCTCGCGCTGATCGGTGCCGACGGCAAACTGCTCGAGCGCGCCACCGGCTACCAGGCCCCGGATCTGGTCAAGGCGATGCTGCAGCGGCACGTCGTGCGGACGCGTGAGGCCGCGGCCGTGGCCCCCGCGCGGCGGGATGCAGCGCAGGCCCCGGCAGGGCAGCGCGAGCTCGAGGCCGAGGTGCGGCAACTGCGCGCAGAGGTGCGGGAGTTGCGCGAACTGGTGCGGAAGCTGCAAGCCGGCCGCTGAAGCGCTGCCCCGCCGGCCCGGGCGATCGCCCGGAGTCGAAGGAAGAAGTGGCGCCCGGCGCTCGTCCGTCCGCATACTGATGCGGCAGTCATGCGTTTCCTGATCACTGGCGGCGCCGGGTTCCTGGGCTCGCACGTGTGCGAAGCCCTGACCAGGCGCGGCGATCACGCCGTCGTCCTGGACGACCTCTCGACCGGAAGGCTCGACAACCTCGAGCCGGCGCGTGGCCATGGGCGGGTCGAGGTCTGCCAGGGCAAGGCCCAGGACGAAGAGCTCGTGGGCAGGCTCGTCGCGACGGCCGACTGCGTGGTCCATCTGGCGGCGAGCGTCGGCGTCAAGCTCTTCCACGACGATGCGGTGG
>CAZSKV010000526.1:0-3279 GCA_964607495.1 uncultured candidatus Brocadiaceae bacterium | reverse complement strand
TCGGGTAGCGCTTGGGGTCCTCTCCGAAGCCGCCTGCTGCCACATCCGCGAGCGTCACGTAGGCGTATCCCTGGCGTGGTGAGACCGGCTTCCCCGAGAGCAGGTCGAGCAGCGGCGCGTCGAGGTGGCCGCCGCGCAGGCTCGCGAGGGAACCCTGCTCCATCCGCGGCACTTCCGCGGCCAGCATCCCCACCAGGGTCTCCATGCGCTGGGCTGCTGCGCGGTCGCGCGACCAGAGCAGGAAGGGCGGCAGCAGCAGCCCGAGGCCGAGCAACACCACGCCCGCCATGCGGCTGATCGGCTGCCAACGCGGGAACCGGCGCAACACGCGCGCCCAGAGCCACAGCAGGGAGCCGATGCAGACGAAGGCTGCCAGCGGCAAGAGCACATAGGGGGCGTTCGCCCAGAGGCGCTGGAAGAACGAGCCTGCGCCGGGCGCGCGTTCACTGCGGGTTGGCGCCAGCACGTCGACCCGGGCCACTTGCGCCAGGTCGCGGGCCGGATCGGCTCCGGTCCAACTCATGCCGACCGTGGCCGCATCCCCCGCGTCCACGTCCAGGAGACCCAGGTTGAACCCGAACGAAGCGGTGCCCGACTCTCCGAGGACCAGGAAGTTGTGGAGTGGCAAGGCGCACTCGAACTCGTAGCCACCCGCTACCGCACGGCCCCGCACCTGCACACCCGTCCACTCGCTGCCTCCAGGTCGCCAGGCCGGCTTCCCAGGTTCCCCGGCGTCCTCGGCGACCGACCAGGTGCGGCCCGACCGCAGCGGCTCGAGGTCCAGCAGGCAGGCGCGCTCCGGGCCACGTCTGCCCTCCCTGACCTCGAGCAGGATCTGCAGACGGTCGAGCCGGCGGCTCTCGAGTGGACCGGGCACGAGGACCGAGTCGTCCTGCACGTGCCCGGCCAGGTAGAGGACCACTCCATCCTGGATGATGCGGAAGGTGCCCGAGAGGTCCGCCGGGCCATTCCACGCGGCGCGAGTCTCGGCGCTCCAGACCTGGTCCTGACGGTCGAGGAGCAACGGCGCCGCCAAAGCCCACTCGTTCGTCTGCAGCACCCCATCGACCTGGATCGCCGGGGGCGTCTGGCTCAGGGTCACCGTCTGCGCTGGCAGGGCCAGCGCCAGGGCCAGCACGCTGCCCAAGAGGGGTGGAGTGTGGCTGCGGCCTGGACCCCGGGGTTGCATGCAGGTGATTTCGCCATTTTCGCCATCCGCTCCAAACTCGGATTGGACGGCGACTTCAGGAGAATGGCGAAATGCTAGGCCCGGAGCCGCTCCGAGTCAGCCCCCGGGATCAGACCGCGGCTCAGCGCGGGTCGCGCCCGCGCGCATCCCCGTGACCGCCAGGACGGCGATCCCGGTCCCTGCCACCGCCGCGGTGCCCACGATGGCCACCACGGTCGCCGGGACCCCGGTGGCCGTGACCACCCCGGAAGCCGCCGGGACCCTGGCCGTGCCCGCCATGCGAGCGCTCGGACTCGCCTGCGTGTGCACTGCGCGGCGCGAACTCGCCGGCCTCGTCGCCACCGCCCGGCGGCAGGATCGTGTCAGGCTCGCCGATCGGTTCGAGATTGCCTTCCTCGATCCCCTGCACGTCCGCGCTGAGCGGTTCGTCGGCCTGCAGTTCTTCTTCGCGCGGCAGGGTTTCGGCATGCGGCTTGACGGGGTTTTCGAGGGCCAGCCTGTCCTCGGGCACGAGCCTGCCTTCGCGCTCGTCGGCCCGCCCCTCGTCCCGCCGGAAACCCTCGCGGCGCGGGCGGCGGCCTTCGAACCGCGCGTCGTCGCCGCCGGGTCCACCTTCACGGCCGCCACGCGGCCCGCGCGCCGGACCATCGCCACCGGGCAGCAGGGCCTTGCGCGAGAGCTTGATCTTGCCGAAGTCGTCGATCGCGATGACCTTGACCTCGACCTCGTCGCCGATGCGCACGACATCCGTGACCGTGCGGATGAAGCCGACGTCGAGTTCGGAGACGTGGCACAGGCCTTCCTGGCCGGGCAACACCTCGATGAAGGCGCCGAACTCCTTGATCGACGTGACCCGACCCTTGTAGGTCGTCCCGAGTTCGACCTCGGCGGTCATCGCCTTGATCCTGGCCACGCAGCTCTCGACCTTCTCGCTGCTCATGCCGGCGACGGTGACCATGCCGTCGTCCTCGATGTTGATCTTCACCGAGAACTCGTCCTGCATGCCGCGGATGTTCTTGCCGGAGGGGCCGATCACGAGACCGATCTTGTCGGTCGGGATCTTCAGGGAGATCAGGCGCGGCGCGTTCGGGCTGATCGTCTCGCGCGGCTTGCGGATGACCTTCAGCATCTCGCGCAGCACGTGCATGCGCCCCACGCGCGCCTGCTCCAACGCCCGCTCCATGATCTCGCGGGTGAGCCCGTCACACTTGATGTCCATCTGCAGGGCCGTGATGCCACGGCCGGTGCCGGCGACCTTGAAGTCCATGTCGCCGCAGTGGTCCTCGGAGCCGAGGATGTCGGAGAGGATCGCGATGCGATCGCCCTCCTTGACCAGGCCCATCGCCACGCCGGCGACGGGCTGCTTGAGCGGCACACCCGCGTCCATCATCGCCAGCGTCGAACCGCAGACCGTGGCCATCGACGACGAGCCGTTCGACTCGAGGATCTCGGAGGTGATCCGCAGCGTGTAGGGGAACTCGGCCGGCGGCGGCAGCATGACCTCGACCGAACGCTCCGCGAG
Source organism: uncultured candidatus Brocadiaceae bacterium (assembly GCA_964607495.1). Taxonomy (GTDB): domain Bacteria; phylum Planctomycetota; class UBA1135; order UBA1135; family UBA2386; genus CAZSKV01. Next base: position 568 of record CAZSKV010000526.1, on the reverse strand, counting down.
CGCGCCGTGGCCGATCTCGCGCCGGCCCGGCGAGCCGAGGCGCTTGACCTCGCCGACCGAGAACGGCGGGAAGTTGTAGTGCAGCAGGAAGCGTCGCGGCGACTCCGGGTAGATCCCGTCCATCATCTGCTGGTCGTCGACCGTGCCCAGGGTGGCGATCACGAGCGCCTGGGTCTCCCCGCGCGTGAACAGCACGGAGCCGTGCACGCGCGGCAGGACGCCGACCTCGATCGTGATCGGCCGGATCGTCGTGTGGTCGCGGCCGTCGGCGCGGCGGCCCGAGAGGATCGCCTCGCGTTCGCCGATGTCCATCTGCTCCTCGCAGATCTTGGCGAGCATCACGTTGTGCGCCTTGATCTCCTTGTCGGTGCCCTCGGTCGGCGGCGGGAAGGCCTCGGCGATCTGCTTCTTCACCTCGCTCTTGGCCTGGTGCCGCGCGAACTTGTCGGCGCCGGTGACCGGAGCCGCGTGCAGCTGCTTGCCAAAGCGCTTGAGGACCGCCTTCTCCAGCGCCTCGTCCCGCCCCGCCTTGGTGAACTCGGCCTTCTTCTTGCCAGCCTTGCGCGCG
>CAZSKV010000525.1:0-4413 GCA_964607495.1 uncultured candidatus Brocadiaceae bacterium | reverse complement strand
CCTGACCGAGCACGTCCTGGGCGAGCTCGCGCTCGCCGGCCGCCGCGAGGGCCAGCCCGGCGCGCACCAGCATGCCGAGCGGCAGCGGTTCGGCACCGCGCACGAGACCGGCGACCGCGCGCCGGTGCGGTCCGCTCGCCGGCGCCCACCTCAGTTCGGCGATCGCGAGCTCGGCCTCCGCGGGGCGGGCCGGGCTCAGGCCCTCGACGCGCGGCGCCACGGCGATCGCGAGGCCATAGCTCTCGGACGCGAGCCCCGCGGCCCGCGCCGCGCACAAGCCGTGCAGCACGAGCGCGGTCATGCCGGGGTCGGCTTCGCGGGCTCCGGGCCAATAGCCGAAGCCCCGGCCACAGCGCAGGGAGGCCAGCCGGCGCATGCCGGCGCGCACGCGCACGCGTTCGTCCTTGGTCAAGGGCCGCAACGCGGCGGCCGCGAAGTACGGCAGCAGGCGTGAGGTCGTCTGCTCGACACAGCCATGCGGGTACTCGGCCAGGTAAGTGCTGGCCGCTGCGAGCACCGCATCACCGTCGGCCAGCAGCTCGAGCGTGCCCGGACGCTGCGCGCGTTCGGGCTGCGGCGCGAGCAGCAGGCAGTCGCCGCGCGCCTCCTTGTGCACGACCCACGGGCGCTCGAGTTCGGGCCGCCGGACCGGCAGGTCGACGCCCACCGCATCCGTCGCGTCACCGCTGCGTTCGCGCACCAGGACGCGCAGCGTGCCGCGCGCAACGTCCGCGGGCTCGGCACGCAGCGGCACGGCCCGGACCGCCAGCGACCGGTCCGGCAGCTGCACGAGGGCCTTCGCGACCAGCTCGTCGCCGGCGCGCAGCACGCGCGGCAGCAGCGGTGTGATCGCGAGCGGCTTCGCGGTGTGGATCTCCGTGCGCAGGACGCCGGCGCTCGCGTCGAAGCCGACCGCGACCAGCGTCACGCGCCAGCGCACGACGTCGTCCGGCAGCGCGATCGTGCAGCTGCCTGTGCCATCCGCACCGGTCACGGCGCCGGCGACGAAGGCCGCCGTCGCGCGCAGGTCGTGCCGCAGGTCGGGCTCCGGTTGCGGTGCGACCCCGGTCGCATGGGCGGGACCGCCGAATGCCTGCCCGCCGGCCGCTGGGGAACCGGGTAGCCAGCCCCGCAGGAGCCCGCGGCGCAGCAGCTCCCGGATCCAGCGGCTGCGCGGCCGGCTGCCTTGCGCCGACCCGGCGTCGGCGCAGATCGCCCACAGCGCGGGTCGCAGGCTCGGCCCCGGAGCGAGCAGCCGCTCGCGCTCGAGCGCGAAGACGCTCTCGTCGACGACCGCGACCGCAACCGTGGCCGGCACCGGCGCTCCGGCCGCGTCCGTGGTGCGCAGTTGCAACGTCACGACCTCCCGCGGCGCAAAGCTCTGCCCGGCCTCTGCGCACGCGATCTGCACGGCCGGCTGCTGCAGCTCGACCAGGGCACCACCGCCAGCGCTCGTCACCACCTCGAACCCCGGCCACCAGCAGGCCTCGGTCGCGAACTCCGCGACGCCGTCGCCCTTGCCGTCCAGCCGCACCACGCGCGCGGCGAGCAGCCGATCGCGCACCGCGCAGACCAACAGGCGCTCGTGCGCGTCGCCGCGCACCGCCACCCTTGCGACCTCACCCGCGATCCGGATCGCCGCGCGCGCGGTAGGGCTCGGTGCGTCCGGCTGCATCGCGACGAAGCGGGTCTCCCGCAGCACCTGGCCGTCGGGCGACTCGAGCTCGACCTCGACCCTGACCCGGCCCTGACGGCGCCCTGGTGGGACCTCGTGCAGCGCGAGCGGCACCTCGGCCCGGCCCTCGGCATCGAGCTGGAACTCCCGCGCGTCGTCGAGGCGGCCGAGCCTGGCGACGACCCGCGCGCGCAAGCCCGCGGCGGCCGCGCCAGTGCTGTAGTGCGCCGCGAGCCGCAACGTGGTCGCCTGCTGCGTGCCGGCGACGGCGGCGCACGTGAGGTCCAGCGTCAACGGTGGCCGCGAGAACGCGCGCACCACGAAGGGCTCGCAGCGCGCCTCGGTCCCGCCACTGGAACACGTCACCTCGACCGGGCCCACGGCCGCCGCATCCGGCACCTCCCAGCAGAACGCGGCAACACCCCAGGCGTCTGTGCTGGCACGGGTCCGCAACCGCCAGGCCTTGCCGGTGAAGGCCTCGATCACGACCTCCGTGTCCGCGGGCGGCGGTGCACTCACGACTCGGCCCGTGCCGTCGGACAGGTGCCTGCGCACCACCACGCGGCCCTGCACTCTCTCGCCATGCCGGTAGAGCGGCCGATCGACCCAGAGGTGCAGTGTCGCCGGCGCACACCGCCAGCTCGCCGCCTGCCGATCGACGGGCACCACGCAGCAGCGCCCCTGCAACCTCGCGGTCACGAGCGCGGTGCGGTCGCGGCGCGCGGACTCCGGCCAGCGCAGGCACGCGAGCCCCTCCTGGTCGGCGATCGCCCGCACCCGCAACACCCGGCCGCAGGCGTCCATCGCCTCGAGATCGACCTCGGCGCTGGGGGCCGTCAGGACCGCGACGGCCTCATGCGTGGTGACGGTCTGTACCTCGAACCCGGTCCGGCTGGCGTTACCCGCAAGCAACAAGAGCGCAGCCGTCTTCAGGAGCGGGGACATGCGAGCGGCCGGACGGCAAGCGCCGTGCCGCGGCGAGGCCGCCCTCAGATCCGCAGCGCGTTCTCGGAGCCTTCCGGCAACGCGTCCAGACACATCTCCTGCAGCCGCCGGCGCAGGCCCTTGTCCTCCTCGGAGCAGAACACGTAGAGCTTCCACAGCCGCGGATAGCTGAGCTGCAGGTCCGCGAGCCTGGGCACCAGCTCGGCGAACTCCCCGAGCGGCAGGATGCGGTCACCGCTCCCCGGCAGCCGCACGAGCGTCCGCGCCTCCTTGAGCTGCATCGTGCGCGCGGGGCAGTACATGATCACGTCGAGCTCCTTGCCGAACGCGCTCTGCGCCTGCGCTTCGAGCTCCTTCTCCCAGGCGAACCTGGCCTCGGGCTTGCCGGGCGTGAAGTAGGTGCGCAGCAGCTCGTCCTGCACGCCCTGGTTGAGGTAGTACGGCAGCACGAGCACCCGCTTGGGCAGCGCGCGCCGCGCGAAGCGGGCGATGAAGCGCTGCATGCGTTCGTTGGCCTCGGCCTCGCCGAGGTCGAGCCGGCCAAGGAGGTCGATCAGCGACTGGTCGGTCGCGCGCTGCAGGTCCTGCGCCGAGAGGGCGTGCGCACGCAGCGCGATCTCGACCATGCGCGCGAGCAGCGCGCCGGCCGCGACCTTCGCGTGGTGGTAGTAGACGCGCTCGGAGAAGTGGTAGCGCGCCTCGAGCACGCGCAGCAGCTCCGACATGATCGCTTCGCGCAGCATGCCGTCCTTCTCGCAGTCGACGAAGAGGCGTTCGCTCGGCTTGTCGATCCGGAAGTAGTCGGCGACCCGGCTGTCGTAACGCAGGTCGAGGCCGGTGTAGTAGGCGTCGCGCTTGAGGTAGTCGAGCAGGTCGGCATCGATCGTGTCCGAGAGCAGCTGCTTGAGGAACGCGGGCGTGTCCTCGTCGTCGCCGCAGAGCACGGCCAGCACCTCGTCGCGCAGGCCCGTCGTCCCCAGCCGGCGCCCGACCTCGGTCTCGTCGCCGAGCAGCGCCAGGAACCGCTCCGGCCGGTCGTGCCGCGGCAAGAGGCCGGTCTGGTCCTCGATGTTGTGCCCGAACGGGATGTGCGTGATGTCGTGCAGCAGGGCCGCGAGGCGCAGCACGCGGCGCTCGTCGTCGCTGACCGCGCGGCAGCCATGCGGGTCGCGCGCCGCGTGCTTGTTGGCCGCGGTCAGCATCTTCTCGGCCATGTGCAGCACGCCGATGCTGTGCTCGAAGCGCGTGTGCGTCGCGCCCGGGAACACCAGATAGGCCGTGCCGAGCTGTTTGATGCCGCGCAGGCGCTGGAACTCAGGGGTGTCGATCAGCGCGATCTCCTCGCGCGTGAGCTCGACGTCGCCGTGTACCGGCTCGCGGAGCGTGACCGTATGGAGGCCCATCCCCGGACAGGCTATCCGCTCGCGCGCGCGCCCTGGAGGCTCCTGCCGGCCCGACCACGCGAGAGGCCCCGGGCAGGCGCGAAAAAAAGCCTCCGGCCACGGCGGGGTGGAACCCACCGTGCCGGAGGCCCACACACAACAGAGAGAACCTTCTCAGGCCCTCGAGCGATACGTGACGAAGCGCCGGCGTTCCGTGCCGGTGCGACTGTCCTTGAGCACACCCTGGACCTGCAGCAGACCGCCCGCGGCCGGTTTGACCGCCAGATCGAGCCGCAGGCGGCTCTGCTCCAGCGTCACCCCGTCGAGCAGGGAGGCACCGTCATAGGTCGCGACCGCGGCGAACGAGCAGACCTGCACTGCCTGCATCGCCTCGCGCACGAGCGCCTCGCC
>CAZSKV010000524.1:0-9618 GCA_964607495.1 uncultured candidatus Brocadiaceae bacterium | reverse complement strand
CTCGGCGACGTCGAGGCGCTGGCCCGCCGTCCGCTCGCGCGCTGGTTCCGGCCCCTGCACCACCTGCTGGTGCGGATCATCGACCGGCAGATCAGCCACGCGCAGGGGGTCTGGGCGGACGGCTGGGCCGGCCCGCTCGCGCATCAGGCCGTGCCCTGGAGCGGTCAAGCCGGCCGCGTCGTCGTGCGTGGCGACGTGCCGGCCGATCCTGCACTCCTGCCGTTGCGGCTCTCGATCGAGGCCGAGCAGGCGCGCGCCACGCTGCTCTGCCAGCAGCCCGGTCCGTTCGAGGCTGCGCTCGAGCTGTCGGCGGCTGCGACGGTTCCACGTGCGCTCCCGGTCACGGTCCGGGCCAGCCGTTCGGTGCGGGCGCCGCGGGATGCGCGCCGCCTGTCGTGGCGCCTGCGCGAGGTCCAATTCGTCGCGGCGGGAGCTGGCGCATGAGTGCGCTGGCCGTCGTCGTGCAGCGCCGCCGCGCGATCTGGCGCGGTGCAGTCGCGGACCTGCGCAACCGCTACGCCGGCTCGGGCCTCGGCCTGTTCTGGAACCTCCTGCATCCGCTCGCACAGATCGCGACCTACACGCTCGTCTTCGGCGTGCTGATGCCGATGCCGGGCCAGCAGGGGCCGGGTGGCTTCGTGCTCTTCCTCTGCGCGGGGATCCTGCCCTGGCTCTCGTTCGCCGAGTGCGTGCAGCGGACCACCGGCGCGTTCGTGACCCACGCGACCTACCTCAAGAAGCTCGCGGTGCCCGAACTCGTCTACTGGGCACAGGAGACGGTCGCGGTGGCGTTGAACCTCGCGATCACCTTCGCGCTCTTCGTGCCGATCGCCTGCTGGCTCGGGGCGACCTTCACCTGGTGCTGGCTCTGCCTGCCGCTGCTGCTCGGACTCTGGCTCGTCTTCGCCGCGGGACTCGGATTGGCCCTGTGCACGGTCAACGTGTTCTTCCGCGACGTCGCGCAGATCGTCACGGTCTGCCTGCCGCTCTGGATGTGGCTGACGCCGGTCGTCTACGAGGCGGAACGCATCCCGGGCGCGTTGCACGCCTGGCTGGCGCTGAATCCCGTGCACGTCTTCGTCGAAGCGGTGCGCAGCGTGCTGATCGCCGGCCAGATGCCCGGTCCAGGGTCCTGGTTCGCGATGCTGACTGTGAGCGCTCTGAGCCTCGTGGCCGGCTACCTGGTGTTCTCGTGCCTGCGGACGCAGATCCGCGACCAGCTGTGAGCGAGCCCAGGATCGAAGCGCGGGGGCTGGGCAAGACCTACCGCCGCTATGCGCAGCCGCGCGACCGCCTCGTCGAGTGGCTGAGCCTCGGGCGGGTCCGGCGGCACGTGGAGTTCGTGGCCCTCGAACCGCTCGACCTCGTGGTCCGCGCCGGCGAGTGCCTCGGCATCGTCGGGGAGAACGGCGCCGGCAAGAGCACGCTGTTGAAGCTCGTCTCCGGCGTCCTCGAGCCGGGCGCCGGGCAGGTCACGACGCGCGGCCGCGTCGTGTCACTGCTCGAACTCGGAACCGGTTTCCATCCCGAACTCGACGGTGTCGCCAACATCCGCCAGAGCGCGCGCGTGCTCGGATTCGATCCGGCGACCGTCGAGCAGCGGTTGGCCGAGATCCTCGCGTTCGCAGAACTCGGCGAGTTCCTGCACGAGCCGGTCAAGTCGTACTCCTCGGGGATGTACGTGCGGCTCGCGTTCGCGCTCTTCGCCCACCTCGACCCTGAGATCTACGTGGTCGACGAAGCCCTTTCCGTCGGCGACGTGTTCTTCCAGCAGAAGTGCTTCCGTTTCCTCGAGGGGCTCAAGCGCAGCGGCGCGGCCGTGCTCTTCGCCTCGCACGACATGCAGGCGGTGTTGCGTCTGGCCGACCGCGTGCTGCTGCTCGAGCACGGCCGGCAGATCGCCCTCGGCGACCCGGTCGAGACCGTGCACCTCTACTACTCGCGACACGGTGCGGGCGCACCCATGCCCCCGCTCGGCGCCGACCCGGCGACCCTCCAGGCGCGTCTGGGCACGATCGAGGTTCCGGCAGGTGCGCGTTTCGGCAGCGAGGCGACCGGATCGCGGCGCGGCAGCGGCGAGGTCCGGCTGCTCGGCGCGCGATTCGTCGGCGAGGACGGCACGGCGGCGCGCGTCGTCACCAGCGAGCAGACCGTGCGACTGCAGATCTTCGCCCGTGCCGAACAGGACATCGACGACCTGACCTTCGGCTTCCAGGTCACGGATCGCCTCAACGCGGTGATCTTCGGCCAGACGATCTTCCAGAAGGACCGGAGCAAGCTCACCGTGCGCCGGGGTGAGACCCTGCAGGTGGAGTTCGAGATCGATCTGGCGCTGGCGCCCGGTGTCTACGCGGTCCAGGTCGCTGCCACCGACTGCACGGTCGACCTCGCGAACCGCGTGTTCGACCTCGTGGAGCGGGCTCTGAGTCTCGAGGTGCGCCCGGCTCCGACCGTCACGCACCATGGGCTGGTCGCCTTGCACACGCGCTACTCGGTCGTCCGGAGCCAGACATGAGGACCACCCAGATCGGGCGGCAGGAATGGCGCGAGGCCTTCGCGGTCGTGGCCCGGCTCTATCCCCACATTCCGTCGATCGCGCTCTGGCGCAGTTGGGAACTGGCCGCCTACCGGCATTGCAGCCTGCTCGAGCCGGTGCTCGACGTCGGTTGTGGCGATGGGCAGTTCTTCCGCACGGTGTGGCCGACGCTGCGCGACGTGGTCGGCGTCGACTTCGACCCGGCGATGGTGGCCGCAGCGCGTGCTTCCGGCGTCTACCGCGAGGTCGTGGCCGGTTCGGCGCAGACCCTCGCCGTGCGGCCGGGGAGCTTCGCGTCCGCGTTCGCCAACTGCTCACTCGAACACATGCAGGAGCTGGACCTCGTGCTGCGCAACATCGGGCTCGCGTTGCGACCCGGCGGCACGTTCCTGTTGAGCGTCGTCACCGACAAGTTCGAGGCCTGGCAGATGCTGCCGCTGCTCGCGCGCAAGCTCGGGGCCGGTGCGGTGGCAACGCGGCTGCAGGCCGAGTACCGCGAGTTCGCGGCCGTGCGCAATCCGCTGCCGCCGGCCGAGTGGCAGACCCGGATCGAGCGCGCCGGGTTCGGCGTCGAAGCGCACTTCCCGATCGCGCCGGAGATCACGAGCCGCCTCTTCCTGCTCCTCGACGAGCTCTGGCACGTTCGCGCCGCGGAGGGCGAACTGGGCACGGTACTGCATCGCGAACTCGCGCAGCTGCCCGCGTTCCCACAGGCGTTCGGCAGGATCCTCGACGCCGTGCTCGATCTCGAGCGGGATCCGGGCACTTGCAGCGGGGCGGTGTTCTTGGCGCGTCGGCTTGCCGGTCCGATCCGTGGCACCTAAGTTCCACGCTGGAATCGCAGCATGAATCAACCTGGCGGCGGTGCAACGGGCGCGTGCTGGTGTGGCGCGAACGCGTTCGCGGACGGAGTCCATGCGGACTACGTCGTGTGCGGGAAGTGTGGCACGAGCGTGCTGCGGCTGCTGGCCGAGCGTGGGCGCGCAGCCCTCGAGAAGGAGCTGCAGAGCTACTACGAGCCGAAGTACTGGAACGAGCACATGGACGAGCTCGGCTTCCCACGGCTGCTCGAGCGTGCGCGCCTGGATCTCGCCGAGCGTTGCCAGTGGTGGCTGAAGCACCTGTTGTTCTACCTGCGCCCGCCGGCGCGGGTGCTCGAGATCGGCTGCGCGCACGGTGCGTTCGTCAAGCTGCTCGACGCCACGGGGTTCGCGGCCACCGGCATGGAGATGAGCGAGGGAGTCCTGGCGGAGGCGCGCCGCATCTTCGGCGTGCGCACGGCCCTCGGACCGATCGAGACCAGCGACCTGCCGAAGGCCCACTTCGACGCGATCGTGCTCTTCGACGTGCTCGAGCACTTCGTCGCCCCGGAGGACTCGCTGCGCGCGATCGTCGCGCACTTGCGGCCCGGTGGGCTCGTCGTCGTGCAGACGCCCGAGTTTCGCGCGGGTCTGGCAGCGGACTGGGAGCACTTCAAGCATCCCGAGCACGTGCACCTCTTCACCCGCGATTCCCTGCTCGACCTCTATCGCCGCGTCGGCCTCGAGCACTGTGCGTTCGAGCCGCCGGTGTTCCCGTACGACATGTTCGCGTTCGCGAGCGCGGCGCCACTCGTGCGCGGCAATCCCGAGGCGAGCGACGAGTTCCTGCAACAGACACCCGAGCGCCGGCTCGTGCTCGCGATGCAGGACCTGTACTGGCAGGCACTCGGGGCGCGCGGCAACCATGCGATCGCGATGCAGCAGCTCGATGCCGCGCGCAGTGAAGCCAGAGCCCTCGGCGAAGCGGCGCGCAGCGACCGCGAGACCAGGTCCGCGTGCGAGCGGCAACTCGCCGCGACCAGGGCCGAACTCGACCGGCTGCGCGCGTCGCGCTGGGTCAGGCTGGGCAAGGGACTCAAGATGGTCGGGGACCGCGAAGCGGGAGCTTCGACAGGCTGAGCGGTCGTCAACGTCCTGCAGGGCGTGGCGTGAAGACCTGCAGCGGGTGGTCTTCGAGCCGTACGGCCGCGCCCAGGGGCACGAAGTCGCGGGCCAGAGCTGCGCGGATCGGTTCCAGATTCTGCAGTACCAACTGGTTGGCAGGGAGGCCAGGGTCTCCCGAACAACCGCCGTCCCAGAACACGACCAGATTGCTCGCGCGCAGTTGCGCCAGCAGAGTGGCCAGATCTGGCGCACCATAGATCGAGTGACCGACCCCACCGACGAAAGGCCTGCCCAGTCTTCCATTCCGCTCGAACCCCGCCAACTGCACCATCGGCGCGGAGATCGAGTCGATCAAGGGAATCGTGGCCAGTACGGTCGGCGCAGGGCCTGCCGCGGCATCCAGGATCGTGTCCACCACGGTTCTCACGTTGGCGTGCCCTAGCCCGAGGCGGTGTGCTCGTCCCGCTTCGCAGTCGGCGAGGAACCGCAATGGCCAGGCAAGACACCCCATTGCTGCCAGCAGCACGAGCACCCAGGCCGGGACACGCAGCCGGCCAGGTTCCCGGAGCACAGGGATGAGCGCGAGCAGGGCAACCGCACCGGCGACGACGCCGGGGACGACTTCGCTGTACTGCGGGCCCATGGACATCACGAGCAACGGCGAGAGAAACGCGAGGCCGGACAACGCCAGGCCCCAACCGGGCAGTGCCGAGCGGTGTCGCCGGCTCAGCAGACCGATCCCGCACACAGCGAGCAACCAGATCGTTGCGGTGTTCCCGATGTGGGTCCTGCGCAAGCAGTCCAGGTACCAGCCAAGGTGCTGGACGAAGCCGCCGGTGAAGCCGCGTGCCTCGTTCTCGCGCGCCGAGAGGTGATTGGCGATGTAGTAGTCGTAGAGGATCGAGAATCTCGTGCCGAAGAACGGCAAGGCGAGCGCCACGGCGATCAGGCTCGCGCAGGCGAGGTTGCGCAAGCGCCCGCGCCGGTCTCCGAGTCCGTCGCCCCGCCACGCGGCGAGTGCGAGCCAGGGTGCGGCAGCCATCGCGTAGGCGAGCGTCAGCGAGCGACCGCAGAACGCGATCCCGAGCACGATGCCTGCCGCGAGCGTGGGCCCGGTCCGGGCGCAGCAGCGTGAGGCCAGGACCAGGCCAGTTGCAGTCGTCCAGAGGTACTGGCCCAGGAAGTCGGGTCGGAAATCCGTGGCTGCCCCGACCTCGCGGAACCAGGATTTCGGCAGCAGGACGAGCACGACCGCAGCCCACCCCAGCCAGGGGCTCCTGCGCAGCGTGGCGAACGCCAGCCAGAGCCCCGCGAGGGACGCGAGGAAGAGCGTGAACACGCCGAAGACGGGATCGAAGCCGAGCGCATAGCAGATGCCACCGAGTACCGGTAGTACGGGGCCTTGCGCCGGTGCTTCGGAGAGTCCGCGCTGCAGCATCCCGGCGACGCCGTCCTCCGCGAAGACGGTGGCGATGCCGGCGGCCCGCAGCCTGTAGTCGACCTGGTCGAAGAAGCGCGGGTAGAAGCCGGTTTCTACCCGCGCGAACCCGTGTGCGAACGCGCCCATCAGCAGGCAGAGAAAGGCGAGCAGGGCGACGAAGTGGGTTCGCATCCCGAGACTGGAGGCCAGAGCGGCGAAGCTATCCGGGGGCGAAGGGTTCACAAGGCGTGTTTCCTTCGATTCAGCCGCCGGCTAGGCTCGGCGTTGAGCGATGACTGCGCTTCTAGCCGTCGCCACGTTTGCGATCTTCGCTCTGTGGGGCGCGCCGCTGGCGCGCTTCCTGCCGCAAGGCGTCCGGTGGATCGCAGCACCCGCGCTCGGGGTCGCGCTCTTGTCGCTGCTCGGCGCTTCGCTCGCCTATGCCAACGTGCCGCTCGCGTCTGCGGTCCCATGGCTCTGGATCGCGTGGCTGGCCGTGCTCGTCGTGGTGGTGCCCTGGTGTCGTGGTCGCAGTTCCGCCCATCTGCTCGTGCGGACGCCGTGTGGATACGAGCTCCTGGTGCTGCTCGCCGTCCTCGCGCTGGCACTGGCTGTCGCCTGGCCGGCCTTCGTGGTCGGGCCGACGTGGTTCGGTTACCTGAATCCCGATGGCTGGTCCTACGTGGTGAGCGCCGACTACCTCGCCCAGCACCCGCGCGGCGACGTCGTCGGCGAGGTAGCCATGAGTGCGGACGAGCGGCATCGGCAACCGTGGTTCGTCGAAGCCGGGGCGACACTGCAGCAGCGCCTGGCGGCCTATTCGCTCCTGGCGTTCCTGCGGATCAGTCTCGGCCAGCAGGATGCGTTCTTCGCCTGGGCACCGCTCGCGATCGCGCTGCTCGCCACGTCGGGAGCGACCTTGGTGCTGATCGCGCGCACCCTCGGGTTCGGCTGCCGGGCGGCGCTGTTCGCGGGATGCTGTTGGATCCTGGCGCCGGTGGCGTCGATGGGGCTCCTGATCCAGTTCCTGGGCCAGCAGCTTGGCCATGTGATCCTCCCACTCGGCGTCGCCGTGTGTGGGGCTGCCGACGTGGCGCGGCCGGGATGCTACCGCCTGCTGCTCGCACTGGTCTGGGGCGCGCTCTGGGCGGCCTATCCGGAGATGGCGCCGCTCCTGGCGCTGGCGACCGGAATCGTGCTGCTCTGCGACCGGGGCGTGCGCGCGAGCTGGTCGGCACGCCTCGTGTCGTGGATTGCACCGCCCGTGCTCGGACTCGGCCTCCTGCACGTCGGCGCCAGTGACTCGGCGAAGTTCGTGATCGGACAGCTCACTTCGTTCCAAGGGGTCATCGGCCAGCGTCCCGGCGATGGCGTCTTCGCGTGGGCTGGCACGACGAGCCTCGCGCCGTTCTGGCTGGGCGTCGCGGACGAAGAGCTGGCGAGCGGCGCGGATGGGGTCGGCGTGCTCCGTGCGGCAACTGCGCTCTCCCCTCTGCTGCTGCTCCTGCTGTGCGCGGGCTGGGCCGTCGTGCCGCGCCTGCGGGGGATTGCGCTGGGTCTCGTGCTCGCGACTGTGGTGCTGAGCACAAAGCTGATCGTCTGGGATCACTATCCGTACGCGGCCGCCAAGATCGCGATGTACGTGGCCTGGATCGTTCCGCTCGGGATGGCGGGCCTCGCGGCGCATTCCCGCCGGTCGCGGAGCCGAGCAGGAGTCCGGATCGGTCTCGGTTTCGTCCTGGCACTCTGGGTTGGCGCGAGTGCGGCGCTGACCTTCCGCGCCGGCAGTCTGGCCTTTCCTGGACCCCGTTCGCGGCTGATGGCGCCGGCACTGCCCTCAGATGCGCCGCCCGACGTGATCCGCAGGGGCGCGCCGGCGCACGCTGCCGAAGGCGGCGTGATGGTGGGCGCAATGCACTGGAGCGACCAGCTCTGGTGCGTGTACTGGCTGCGCGGCCAGCCGCTCGGGTTGTGGCGCGCGCAGACCTACCTGACGCGCGAGTGTGCTGGTGACACAGGCCATCGGATCTTCCATCGGAACGGCTTCCGCGAGCGCTGGCTGATCGCCGATCCGCAGCTCGAGGACGTCCTGATCCGCGCGTTCCCGCCACCCGTGGCGCCGGCAGGCCGTCTCGCGTGGTACCCGTTCGAGGGCTACGTCGACTTCGACCATGCCGACGCGGACTGGGAGATGCCAGCGGTGCTGGGGCCGGTGCACGAGGCCCCCGATGGCGGTCGCGTACGGGATGTGCACGGGAGCGTGCGCTTGCGCATCGTGCGCCCTGGCCCCGCGCCCCGTGCGCTGCGCGCAACCATGTGGTCGGGGACCGGTCATGGCGCCGTGCGGGTGCTGCTGGACCAACAGCCGTTGCGCGTCTGCGACCTCTCCGCGGCGCCCGTGGATCTGGAAGTGCCGCTGCCGCTCGGAGCGGAACAGGTGCACATGCTGGAACTGGTGCCCGTGCCGGCCGCTGGCGCTGCTCAGCCCGGGCCGCCCCGCTTCCACCTCGCCAGCATCTCGATCCTCAGCCGCGAAGCGTGGATCGCGAGCTTCCCCACGCGGATCCGACCCGGGCCGGGCCTGCGTGGCTGCTCGCTCGGAATCCAGGCCGACGGTTGGCTGGCCTCCGTGGCCGAGATGCGGTTGCGCGTGCCACGCGGCGCGACCGCGGTGGAGCTCGTGGTCGATCCGTCGCCGCCTGATGCGCTGGATGGCGGGCCGGCGGAGCTGCGCATCAAAGCCGAGGTGTGCGGGGAGCCTGCGCTCGAGCTCGAGGAGACTGCGCTCACGCTGCGCCACACGCGCCTCGGGCACACGATCGCGGTTCCCGGCGCCGACCAGGAGCGGCTCGTCCAGGTGCGCCTGCGGGCCACAGGCGGCGTCAGGATCCAGGCCGATCCACGCGTCTTCCGGGCCAGGCTCGTCGAGCTCAGCTCACGCTGAGCTGCCGGCTCTGTTCTTCCCACCAGGCGATCGTCTGCTTCAGGCCCTCGGCAAAATGGGTCTTGGCAACGAACCCGAACATCTCCTTCGCCTTGCTCGTGTCGAGGCACCGTCGGGGCTGCCCGTCGGGCTTCGTCGTGTCCCAGCGGAGTTCGCCGCCATAGCCGGTCAGATCCTTGATCATGAGGGCGAGTTCGCTGATCCGGATCTCCCGGCCCGTGCCGAGATTCACCGGTTGGTCACCCTGATAGCGCTCGGCCGCGAGCACGATGCCCTCCGCGCAATCGTCGACATAGAGGAACTCGCGCGATGCGGTGCCTGTACCCCAGATCTCGACGAACGGTGCATTGCTGCGTCTGGCCGCGACGAACTTACGGATCAGGGCCGGGATCACATGGCTGGTCTGCAGGTCGAAGTTGTCACCCGGTCCGTAGAGATTGACCGGGAGCAGATAGATGCCGTTGAAGCCATACTGGGCGCGATAGCCCTGCAGCATCACGAGGATGGCCTTCTTGGCGATCCCATAGGGGGCGTTGGTCTCTTCGGGATAGCCGTTCCACAGCTCCTCCTCGTGGAACGGGACCGGCGTGAACTTCGGATAGGCGCAGATCGTGCCGACCTGCACGAACTTCTGCAGGCCTGCCCGCCGACCGTGCTCGATCAGATGCAGCCCCATCGCCATGTTGGCGAAGAAGTAGCGGCCGGGATTGGCGCGGTTCGCACCGATCCCGCCGACCTCGGCCGCGAGGTGCAGCACGACGTCCGGCTTGGCGTCGCGATACAGCCTGACGAC
>CAZSKV010000523.1:0-2264 GCA_964607495.1 uncultured candidatus Brocadiaceae bacterium | reverse complement strand
CGCCGCGCAGGAGCCGTCGCCGCTCGAAGGGCTGGTCACGATCGCCAAGGCCCGCGCCGAGCGGCAACGGCCGGTGCAGCAGAAGGCGTTGGAGCCGTTCCTGAACGACCTCTCTCTCGAGTACAAGCTGAACCAGGAACTGCTCGACCGCCGCATCCCCGAAGCTGCGGCGCTCGGCGACGGCATCGTGCCGCTGCTGCTCGAGCACATGACCCCGAAAGAGGACAGCCAGGCGGCGCGCTACCTCGCCGCGAACTCGGCACGGGTGCTGAAACTCATCGACCCAGCCGGCTTCGTCGAGGCGCTGGTCGAGATCGCGGGCGGCAAGAGCGAGACGGGCCGCCTGTGGTCGCTCTGGCTGCTCGGTGCGACGCGCTCGACCGCTGCCGCGCAGGCGATCACGCAGCTGCTGCCCAACCTCAAGGGCCGTGACCTCGTGCAGGCGATCGAGTCGCTCGGCGCACTCGCCTACGCGCCCGCCGCCCCGCAGCTGGCGGCGTTCGTCCTGCACCCCGACAAGCGGCTGCGCGAGGCCGCCATCGGCTACCTGACGGCCGTCCGCCAGCCGGACGCCGTCGCCGAGGTCGTCAAGGCGCTGCCGGTCGAGAACGACCCGGACCTGGTGGCCCTGCACATCGGCTACCTTGAGCTCACCGCGCGCGAGAACGCGGCTGCCGCCACCGCGATCCTGCCGCTGCTGAGCGCCGATCGCTTCGACCGGGAACAACTGACCGCGATCTGCAGGGCCCTGGCCACGATCGCGCCGAAGAACCACCCGGCGACCCTCAAGGCGCTGAAGACGATCGTCGAGCGCCAGGAGATCGGCGCGCTCGGTCGCGCCGCGGCGCTCACGATGCGCGAGCTCGGCGACAAGTCGGGCGTCAAGACGCTCCTGGAGAACCTGCAACGGCACGTCAACGACCGCCGGCGCGACAGCGTCGCCTACGAGATGCGCGGCGAGGCCTACCTGATGATCGGCAAGTACGACGAGGCGGTGCACGACCTGAAGGAGGCGATCCGCTTCACGAATTCCTCGTCGTATGCGTCGACCCTGTGGTTGCAGATCGCGCGCTGCGAGGCCCGGCGCGAGCGCTGGCCCGCGGTCAAGACCGCGTTCGTCGAGTCCCGTGCGAACCTCGAGACCCTGACCCGGGAGATCGCGCGGCAACCGGAGTTGCAGCGGGCCATGGAGTCCGAGACCGTCCGCCGCTACGTCGAGTCGCTCAAGCGCTAGGAGCACGTCTGGCAGCACGCGGCAGGACAGGCGGACCGGCAGCGGCTCATTGACCCCGGCCCGGCCCGCGGCCAAGATGCGGCGCTGCCAATTTCCGTCCGAACTGCCTCTTTCCGCCGCCAGAGCCCATGGAAGTCCAGATCGCCGCATCCGGCCCCTGCCGCAAGACCCTGAAGATCAAGGTGCCGCCCGAGAAGATCCGCGCCCACGTCGAGGAGGTGTTCAAGGCGGCCGCGAACCAGGTCCAGCTCAAGGGCTTCCGACAGGGCAAGGTGCCCCGCAACGTACTCGAGAAGAAGTTCGGTCCGGCGATCCTCGCCGAGGCGAAGCAGACCCTCGTCTCGCGCGTGTTCGAGGAGGCGTGCAAGGAGCACAAGCTGTCGCTCGTCGGCCGCCCCGAACTCAGCGACATCTCGGCAGCCCCGCTCGACGAGACGCAGAGCCTGGAGTTCCAGATCCAGCTCGACGTGCGCCCCGAGTTCGAACTCAACCAGGTCCGCGGGATCGAGGTCGCCAAGGGCGATCCCGGCGTCACCGACCAGGATCTGCAGAGCGGTCTCGACCAGCTCGCGACCCAGAAGCGCACGCTCAAGAGCATCGACGAACCCGTGCAGGACGGCGACTTCGTCAAGGTCGACATGACCTTCCTCGACGCGGAGTCCAACGCCGTCGGCGAGCGCAAGGGCGTCCAGCTGAACACCAACATCCCGGTCGCGGGCACCGACCCGCAGCTCTTCGCCCAGAAGCTGCGCGGCGCCACCAAGGGCAGCACGCTCGAGATCGAGCTCACGTTCCCCGAGACCTTCGAGCACAAGGACGTCCGCGGCACCAAGGGCCGCGTGCAGCTGGTGGTCCACGACGTGCTGCGGGTCATGGCTCCGCCGCTCGACGACGCCTTCGCGAAGAGCTTCGACTTCGACTCGATCGAGGCCCTGAAGCAGGAGCTGCGCAAGCGGATCGGCGAGGAGAAGGCGCGCCAGAACAAGCTGCGGCAGGAGGATCAGATCCTCGACGTCCTGCTCTCGGCCCA
>CAZSKV010000522.1:0-1531 GCA_964607495.1 uncultured candidatus Brocadiaceae bacterium | reverse complement strand
CCGCTCGCGCCGAAGCCGGTCAGGCCGATCACGCGCTCCATGGAGCCGGTGAACTGGCACCAACCCTCGGGCCGTCCCATCTCGAGCGCGAACACCGGCAGGCCGGCCGGGAACACCTTCTCGCGGTAGCCGGGGTCCTGCGCGAGGAACAGCTCGACGCACGGCATCGACACGACGCGCAGGTTGGTGCCCTGCGCGAGCAGCAGCTTCGCGGCTTCGATCGCGAGCGCGACCTCGGCGCCGGTCGCCAGGAGCACGCCCTCGCGGGGATCGCCGGCATCCCAGATCGGGTAGCCGCCCCTGAGCATGTCGGCGAGCGCGAAGCCGGACGGGCGCACGAGCGCGGGCAGGCCCTGCCGGGTCAAGGCCAACGCGACCGGGCCGTTGCCGCGGGTCAACGCATGGGTCCAGGCGGCCGCGGTCTCGAGCCCGTCGGCCGGCCGGAAGAGATGCAGGTTCGGGATCAGGCGCAGTGCCGCGAGGTGCTCGACCGGTTGATGCGTCGGTCCGTCCTCGCCGACCATCAGGCTGTCGTGCGTGAACACGAAAGTGGAGGGGATGCCCATCAGCGCGGCGAGGCGCAGTGCCGGCCGCATGTAGTCGGAGAACACCAGGAAGGTGCTGCCCATCGGCAGGAAGCCGCCGTGCAGGGCGAGGCCGTTCAGGATGCCGCCCATCGCGTGCTCGCGGATGCCGAAGTGCAGCACGCGGCCGCTCAGGTCGGCCTTGGTGACCGAGGTGGAGTCCTTGATCCGGGTCTTGGTCGAGGGATCGAGGTCGGCGGAACCGCCCACCAGCGAGGGCACGAGCTTCGCCGCCTGCTGGATCACCTTGCCCGAGAGGTTGCGGGTCGCATCGGCGTCCTTGCCGGCGGCCATCGCCAGCTGGTCGAGCAGGTCGGCCGGAACCTCGCGCGCAAGGAAGCGCGTGCGCAAGGCTGCGGCCTCGGGTGCCTGCTTGCTCCAGCGGCGTTCGGCCGCGAGCCACTTCTTGCGCGCGAGCTCGTTGCGCTCGCGCACGCGCGCGAAGAGCGCGCGCACCGCGGCCGGCACGTGGAACTCCTCGGCCGGCAGGTGCAGGGCCTGTTTGGTCGCGGCGATCTCCTCCTCGCCGAGCGGCGCACCATGCGCCTCGTGCGTGTCGTGCTTGTGCGGCGAACCGTGCGCGATGTGGGTCTTGCAGCAGATCAGCACCGGCCGGCGCTTCTCGCGCGTCGCGTTGCGCAGCGCCGTCTCGATCTGCTCGTAGTCGTGGCCGTCGATGCGCAGCACCCGCCAGCCGCTCGCCGTGAACCGCTGCTTCACGTCCTCGCTGAACGCGAGGTTCGTGTGCCCCTCGATCGTGATCCCGTTGTCGTCGTAGATCCAGCACAGATTCGACAGCTTGAGGTGTCCCGCCACCGACGCCGCTTCACAGCCGATGCCTTCCATTAAATCGCCGTCGCTGCACAGCGCATACACGTCATAGCCGAACAGGTCGAAACCGGGTTGGTTGTAGCGGGCGGCGAACCACTGCCCGGCCATCGCCATGC
>CAZSKV010000521.1:0-4295 GCA_964607495.1 uncultured candidatus Brocadiaceae bacterium | reverse complement strand
CGGCGAGTTGAACGAGAACGTGCGTGGCTCGAGCTCGGGCAGCGAGCCGTGTCCGGCCGGGCACGCGCGCTGCGTCGAGAACGCGCGCACCTCGTCACCGGCCAGGATCGTGGTCAGACCGTCCCCGAGCGCGAGGGCCTGTTCGATCGCCTCGGCCAGGCGCGGCCGCTCCGCCGCCGTGACCTCGAGCCGGTCGATCACGAGCTCGATCGTGTGGTACTTGTAGCGGTGCAGCTCGATCTTCTCGTCGAGGCGGCGGATCGTGCCATCGACACGCGCGCGCACGAAGCCCCGCTGCCGCCAGTCGGCGAGTTCCTTGCGGTACTCGCCCTTGCGTTCGCGCACCACCGGCGCCATCACGTGGACGAGCCGGCCGGCGTAGTTGGCGGCGATCGCGTCGACGATCCGCTCCCTGGCCCAGGTCTCGATCGCCGTCCCGCAGACCGGGCAGGCCAGAGTGCCGAGGCGGGCGTAGAGCAGGCGCAGGAAATCCAGCGTCTCGGTCAGGGTGCCGACGGTCGAGCGCGGGCTGTGCGAACCGGACTTCTGGTCGATCGACACGGTCGGTGACAGGCCTTCGACATGGTCGACCTTCGGCTTCTCCATGCGGCCGAGGAACTGCCGGGCGTAGCTCGAGAGGCTCTCGAGGAAGCGGCGCTGGCCCTCCTGGTAGATCGTGTGGAACGCGAGGCTCGACTTGCCGGAGCCGGAGACGCCGGTGAAGGTGACCAGGGCGTCGCGGGGGATCGCCAGGTCGACGTTCTTCAGGTTGTGCTCGCGCGCCCCCCGGACGACCAGCTGGGAGCTCGTGGCGGCACGCGAGACGGTCGATTTCGGGTTCGGTCGAGCCAAGACAAACCCACGATGCTAGCAGCAGGTGCGCCTGGAGGAAGACGGGTGTCCCCGCGCCCGCTACGATCCGCGGCCGGATGCGCCTCGCCATCGCGACCACAACCTTGCTCTCCCTGACGCTCTCCGCGCAGCGTCCGGCCGCGGCGGGTTTCGTGCGCCAGGAGGACGGGCGCGATCTCGACGAGCGGATCGGAGCCGAACGCTTGGCCCGCATCCAGGCCGCCGTGCCGCGTGGTCTGACGTGGCTGGCCGAACGCCAGCTCGAGTACGGCGCCTGGGCCGGCGACGTCGGGGTCAAGCGCGGCGATTCCTACATCATCCAGGAGACCGATGCGCAGCAGCGCGCGCGCGGCGCGGGCCACATGGGGGTCTCGGCGTTGGCCGGCCTCGCGTTCCTCGCCGCTGGTCACCTGCCGGACCGCGGCCCCTTCGGCAAGACCGTGCGCAAGTCCGTCGACTACGTGCTCGCGCACGTGCAGGAGAACGGCTTCGTGACCGACAGCGGCACGAACATGTACAGCCACGCGTTCGCGACGCTCTTCCTGGCCCAGGTGCACGGGATGGCCCGCGAGAAGCGGATCCGCGACGGCCTCGAGCGCGCGGTGCACCTGATCGTCGACTGCCAGAACTCGCAGGGGGCGTGGCGCTACTACGCATTCAGCCCCGAGGCCGACCTCTCGGTGACCGTGTGCCAGCTGCAGGCCCTGCGCGCCGCGTACAACATCGGCATCCAGGTGCCACGCGCGGTCATGGACCGCGCGGTCGACTACGTGCGCCGCAGCCAGGTCACGCGCGGCTACGACCAGGGCCTCTTCGCCTACAAGATCCGCGGCCGCGGCGCCTGGGACCGGACCCGCGACTACGCGATCAACGCCGCGGCCGTGACCTCCCTGTTCTCGGCTGGCGTCTACGAGGAGAAGCTCTACGGCAAGGCGCTCGAGTTCGTGGCCGACGACTACCCGGCGATGCACGCCGAGTGGCACGACCACTACTACTACTGGTACGGCAGCTACTACGCGTTGCAGGCCATGCACCACGTCGGTGGCCCGCGCTACGACCGCTTCGCGCAGCGGCTCTGGGACGATCTGCTCGCGCTGCAGCAGACGGACGGACGCTGGGTCGATCGCGTCGGGCCCGGCGACGAGTTCAGCACCGCGATTGCGTGCCTGCTGCTCGCGCTCCCCTGGCAGATGCTGCCGATCTTCCAACGATGAGCCTGCGCCGTTTCGCGTGGCCGCTCGTGTGGCTGACCGCGATCGCGGCGGCCCCGGCACAGTCGGCCTTCCCTGCCCCCGACGCGGATCCGGCTGGCCGCGTCGTCGACACCAAGGGCGCGCCGATCGTCGGCGCCACGATCACGGTCGAGGCCCACGGCGACCTGACCTACGTCCCTGCCACGCTGCCGAGCACGCGCTCGGGCAAGGACGGCCACTTCGTGTTGCCGTTGACCCCCGAGCTGCGGGCGCTCGGCACCGGCGATGGCGCACGGATCGAGCTGGTCGTGCGCGGCGACGGTCATGGCCCGTGGCGCGAAGTGCTCGGCCAGGGATTGATGGGCTATCTGGGTTCGCGCGTGGTCCTGCGCGCGCTCGCGGCCGACGATCCCCTGGCCGGTCTGCCCTGGCCGCCGGCGTTGCCTCCGGGCCAGACGCTGGCGCACCCGGGCGCTCCGGAACCCCCACCCGCGCCGGCCGCGCGGCCAGGTGGCGAGCCCGGCATGCTGCAGTTGAGCGTGCTCGACGAACGCGGCGCTCCGGCCCCCGGGGTGGTGATCCGGCTGCCTCGCGGCCTGGTTTCCGTGACGGATGCCAACGGCGGCGTGGTGTTCGCCGACGTTCCCCCCGGCGAGCTGCGCGTGCTCGCCTCCGGCGCCGGGTTCCTGCCGGCCGACCTGTCGGTGCGGATCCCCAGCGGCGAACTCGCGGCCGCACGCATGCGCGTGCGCACCGCCGCCTGGGTGCGCCTGCGCACGGTCGGCCGCGAACCGGAGCGCGGCGCGATCCCGTTCGTCGCGCTGCAGGCAACGCCGAAAACGATGCTCGGCCCGGGCCAGTCCCGGCACGTGCTCAGCGATTCCGAGGGACGTCTGCAGGTGCAGGTGGACCCGGAAGGGCACACCGCGTTCATCCAGGCGCACCTGCAGACCGCGGCACCACCCTCTGCGATCCGACCGGGGCAGGTGGGCGAAGTCCTGGTCGACCGGCCGCTGCGCGCGCTCTTGCGCACCGGCGCTCCGGTCGAGCTCGAGAGCTGGACCGGGCGCGACCTCGCATCCGTGGCGCGGACGGTGCTCAGCGCGACGTCGTCCCTGCCGCGCGGCCCCGGCGCCGCGGCCGATACGTGGTTCTTCTGCGGCCCGGCTCGGGAATCTGGCGAATACTGGCTCTGGGCCACGGCCGGTGCGCCCTTGCGCATCGTCTGCACTGCCTTGCCGGCTCCCGTCGTACCGGAGTTCGAGGTCGTGGTGCTCGACCGTCGGCCCCTGCGGCGGATCCGGCTGCACGTGCAGGCCCCTGACGGCAAGCCGGTCCAGGAGCTGCGCGTGATCCCCGTCGCCGAAGGCCTGCGCGCCACCGCCGGCACCACGCTGGCCGAACGCCAGCCCGACGGTGCGTGGTTCCTGGTCCTGCGCGACGACGGCGAGTACCGCGCCAAGGCGGAGAGCGGGACCCTGCGTTCCGCGGTGTTCCGGATTCCGGCGCGTGCCGGCGACCAGCCGGAAGCCGGGGTGAATCTCGTGCTCGAACAACCCGAGGTGCGCGACCGCTGAGGAACCGGCGGTACTGCGGCAACTCGACGGTTGATTCCGTGCCGCAGAACCCGACACTCCGCCCTCGGTTTCCCGCGGTTGGGTCCGCTCCGTGCTGGCGCACGTGAGCCAGTGTCGGGGCGTGTCCTCGCCGCGCAATCGTCCGTCCTTCGCGCCAAGACCCCGATGCGTCCTCACCTTCATGCTTCGTCGCTCTGCGTGCTCGCCGCGTTGGCCAGCGCGCAGGAAGAGGCGACTCCGTCGCCCTTCGCCCATCACCGCGCGCTCGCTCGCGAGCTCGCCGAGTGGTCCTCCCCTGCCGGCTCGTCGTCCACAGCCGGATCGGCCGCAGCCAGAATCCTCCAGCAGGGAAAGGACTACTCGCCCCGGTCACTCTTCTCGGAGTATCACGGGCAGTACCTGCAGCGCAGCCGCCGCTACGAGCCGGCGATCCGCGCGAGCTACCAGGCCCTGTACGACGCCGAGGTCAAGAACGAGCCTGGTTCGTTCGACCTCGACAACTACCGGATCGACGCGACCGTGCCCTTCGTCGTCGACCCCGACAACCAGATCCTGGTCGGCGCGCGCTACGGCGCGCGGCACTACAAGTTCAGCGACACCGTGACCGGAGCCGAGGACGACACCTACCACGAGGCCGGAGTGACGCTCGGCTTCGGCTCGTTCTTCTCCGACT
>CAZSKV010000520.1:0-6927 GCA_964607495.1 uncultured candidatus Brocadiaceae bacterium | reverse complement strand
AGGCGGAGGTCGAGCAGCAGGCGCAGCAGCAGCGCCTTGCGCCCGCGGCGGATCCGGCGCGGCCCGCCGCGCCCGCGCCCGGCAAGCAAGCCGTGGGCAAACCGCGGCCCGGACGCAACGACCCGTGCCCCTGTGGTTCGGGCATCAAGTACAAGAAGTGCTGCTTCCCGGCATTCGATTGAGCTCGCGTGGCTGAGCGCGCGGTTGCCGGTCCACCGCCCCCCTGGCGCGGCCTGCTGACGATGATCGCCTACCACGCGGTCTTCGTCTGCGTGCTGGTGGTCTACTCGCCGGTGCTGCTCTGGCGGATCATCAGCAATCCGAGCTATCGGCGGGGTCTGCGCGAACGGACCGGAAGGGTGCCACGCAGCGCGCGCACGCGCCGGGTGGTGTGGATCCACGGCGTCTCGGTCGGCGAGGTCAAGGCCGCGGGCACGTTGATCCGCGCCCTGCAGCGCGAGTACCCGGAGCTCGAGCTCGTGCTCTCGTCCACCACGCCGACCGGCCACGCGCAGGCCAGGAAGCTGCACCCGGAACTGCGCGTGATCTTCTATCCGCTCGACTTCGGCGGCTTCCCGGCCCGGGCTCTCGACCGGATCGCCCCGACCTGCGTGCTGCTGATGGAACTCGAGATCTGGCCGAACTTCCTGCGCGCGGCGGCGCGGCGTGGCGTCCCGGTCGCGGTCATCAACGGCCGGATCTCGGCCAGGAGCTTCCGCGGGTATCGGCTCGTGCGCGGGTTCCTGCCGCAGCTCGGCCTGATCGAGAGCTTCTGTGTGCAGGACGACGCCTACCGGCGCCGGCTGCTCGACCTCGGCGTGGCGGAGTCGAGCATCCACGTGACCGGCAACATGAAGTACGACGGCGTGCTGTTGAAGGCGCCGCCGCCGGAATCGGAGCGCCTGCGCAGCTGGCTGGCCGCCGATGGCCGCCTGGTCCTGGTCTGCGGCTCGACCCACGCCGACGAGGAGATCTGGCTGGCAGGCATCGCCCGGGAGGTTGCCCGGCAGCTCGGTGCGCCGCTGCGCCTGGTCGTGGCGCCGCGGCATCCCGAGCGGGGGTCGGCGATCCGCGAGAGATGGCAAGCCGACGGCATCCCCTCGGTGGCATGGAGTCAGATCGGCTCCGGACTACCGCATCTCCAGGATGCCACGGTCGTGCTCGTGGACACGATCGGCCATCTCGAGTCCTTCTACGGTGCCTGTGATCTGGCGTTCGTCGGCGGGAGCCTCGTGCCCCACGGTGGCCAGAACATGCTGGAGCCCGCCGCGCTCGGCAAGCCCGTGCTCTTCGGGCCGCACATCACGAACTTCCTGACGGACGTCAAGCTGCTGATCGAGGCCGATGCCGCGATCCAGGTCCGCAGCTGCGAGGAACTGCAGCGGGAGATGCTCCGCCTGTGCCGCGCGGCTGCGGACCGCGCGGAGATGGGGCGGCGGGCCGTCGAGGTGATCCGCCGCAACCAGGGGGCCACGGCGAGGACGCTGCGACTGCTGACGCCGCTGCTGGATCGCTGCGGTGTCGATGGCACCGGCGACATCCCGCGCCCTGCCCCCGTACCCTGAACCCGGGTGAGGGAGCCCGCCTCAGGCGACGACCCAGAGCAATCCGAGCAGCATCAGCCCGAACAGAGTCAGGGCAATCGTCGTTCGATCGCTGCGAAGCGCTGCCGCGCGCATGCGAAGACCGTGGTAGTGGTGGTGGTGGAAACTCCGGACCGAGTGGTCGGGCCGGAGACACGGTAATTAGCCCCGGATCGGGACCGGGTTGCACACTTTTTTTCCGACGCAAGGCCGGTCGCAACGGCCGCGGCCGGGCCGCGGCTCCTGCCCGGCGCAGGCATGGCTGGCCAGCACTCGGCGCACGGGCTAGAGTCTTTGGCCTTTTTCGCCCAGCGTCCGGCCTCCTCCGTCCTGCAGAACGCACCGCAACATGTCGACCGAACCCCGTCTCTTCACGAGTGAGTCTGTCAGCGAAGGTCACCCGGACAAGGTCTGCGATCAGATCTCGGACGGCGTGCTCGACGAGTGCCTGCGGCAGGATCCGGACTCGCGGGTCGCCTGCGAGACGATGGTCACGCGTGGCCTCGCGGTCATCACCGGCGAGATCACGACGCGGGCCAAGGTCGACTACCAGGCGGTTGCACGCGACGTGATCCGGCAGATCGGCTACTGCGATCCGGAGATCGGCTTCGACTACAACTCGTGCGCGGTGTTGACCGCGGTCGGCACGCAGTCGCCGGACATCGCGCTCGGCGTCGACGCCCACACCTCGCAGAGCAGGGAGCAGGGTGCCGGCGACCAGGGAATGATGTTCGGCTATGCGTGCAACGAGACGCCGACGCTGATGCCGTTCCCGATCCACTATGCGCATCGCGTGCTGGAGGCCCTGTCGAAGGCGCGCAACACGCAGCGCTTCGCGTTCCTCCGCCCCGACGCGAAGTCGCAGTTGACGGTCGAGTACGACGAGCAGAACCGGCCGCTGCGGATTCACACGGTCGTGATCTCGCACCAGCACACCAGCGCGGTGCAGGACGAGACCCTGAAGGCGGCCCTCAAGGAGATCGCGCTCGAAGTGCTGCCGAAGTCGATGGTCTCGGCCGAGACCCGCTGGCACCTCAACCCGACCGGGCGTTTCGTCGAGGGCGGCCCGAAGGCCGACTCCGGCCTGACCGGGCGCAAGATCATCGTCGACACGTACGGCGGCATGGGCCGCCACGGTGGTGGCGCCTTCTCCGGCAAGGATCCGAGCAAGGTCGATCGTTCAGCCGCCTACGCGGGGCGCTGGGTCGCGAAGAACATCGTCGCGGCGAAACTCGCCGAGCGCTGCGAAGTCCAGGTCGCCTATGCGATCGGCATCGCCCAGCCCGTCAGCATCCGGGTCGAGACCTTCGGCACCGGCAAGCTGCCGGAGGGCAAGCTGACCGAGGTCGTGCGCGAGGTGTTCGATCTGCGGCCCGGGCGCATCGTGGCCGACCTGCAGCTCAAGCGGCCGATCTACCTCAAGACCGCGGCCTACGGTCACTTCGGGCGCGAGCTGCCCGAGTTCCTGTGGGAATCCACCGCCAAGGTGGACGCGCTGCGTGCCGCGGCGGCCAAGCGCGGGCTCGTGGCCGCCAAGGCCTGACCGGACGGCTCCCGGTTGCGGCCTGCGACAGCAGGCAGATCCGGGAGGTGGGTGACGCCCCAGGCTCTATGCCACCGGGTCTGGCCGAATCGGCGCCCTCGACCCGGTTTCCTGCCCGGGGCCGCCGACTATCCTCTCCCGGTAGGTCGCACCTGGTGCGATGAGCCAGCCATGGATGCCAACCCGAACCTCGAAGTCTTCTTCTGCGACCTCTGCAACACGTCGGTGCCGGCTCGCGACCTCGAGACCGGGGCGGCGCGGCGGATGCGCAATCGCGTGCTCGGCGCCTGCTGCCTGAAGGATCTGGTTCCGGGCGCGGCCGCCGCCGCCGCGCGCGCCACGCCAGCCTGGCTGCCGGTGTTCGCGTTGGTCACCCTGGGCGCGATCGCGGGCGGCGCGATCTTCATCGACTGGCGGCTCAGCGAGGAGGTCGCCGGCGTGTCGGAGCGGGTGGCCGGCAGGCTCGAGGTCACGCTGCACGGCCACGCCGATCGGCTCACGGCGATCGAGGAGCGCCTGCGTGGTGCGGCCGACAAGGTCGAACTCGGCGTGGTCGGTCAGCGCCTGGCCGAGATGCGGCAGCAACTCACCACGTCGGTCGAGCGGGCCGAGGCGGCCGCCACCGGACTCGAGGACCTGCACAAGCGCAGCGCGAGTGAAGCCGAGGCATCGGGCGCGAGCCGGCGCGAGGTGGCGCAGGCGCTCGAGCGGCTCGAGCAGGCGGTGCGCACGGTCGCCGCCGACCTGGCCGCGGTCAAGGCCGCCCCCAGGTTGCCGCAGGCGAGCGAGGCCGCGGCGGAGCCCGATTCGATACCGATGCCGGGCAGGGTCGAGCCAGCGCCGCCGGCGGGTCTGCCGAAGGAGGTCCAGCACCACATCGCGACGCTCACCGACAGTGATCCGGGGGTGCGCTTCCAGGCGGTCGCGGCGCTGATCGACTCGAAACATCCGGGAGTGCGCGAGCCGTTGCTCGGCATGGTCAAGGACCCCGATCCCTTCGTCCGCCGGCAGACGATGGAGGGGTTGCGCCAGTTCCGCCACCTGAGCTGCGTCGAAGCCCTGTTGACCGCGCTCGCGGATCCGGAGGGCATCGTGCGGCACACGGCCTACACCTCGCTCAAGAGCCTGACCGGCGCCGCGCTGCCCTTCGACCCCAACGGCAGCAAGGACGAACGCACGGCGCAGCAGCGTCGCTGGCGCGAGTGGTGGGAGGAGAACAAGAAGACCTTCTCGGGGTGAAGCGGGCTCCGGGGCGCGTATCGGCACGGCGGTGCATTGCGCCGGCAGGCTGAACCGGCATCATTCCGCGCTCTTGCGGCGCGCCGTGGGGTGACCCCTGCGCGTCGGTGCAGGAACGCATGCAGCACCCGAATCGAACGAAGATCGTCGCGACCCTGGGCCCCGCGTCGCGTTCCGAGTCGAGCATCAAGGAACTGATCCGCGTCGGCGTGGACGTGTTCCGGCTCAACTCCGCCCATTCCGATCACAAGGTCCTGGCCAGGGACATCCAGACGATCCGCAGGATCGCGCGGGTCGCGAAGGCCGGAATCGGCATCCTCGTCGACCTGCAGAGACCCAAGATCCGGATCGGACCGCTGCGCGATGCCGAGCCGATCTGGCTGGCCCGCGGCATGTCGCTGGTGATCTCGACGGCGGCTGGTGTCATCGGCGAAGCGGGCAAGGACGGCGCCGCGACGCGCGTGGGTTGCGGCTACCGCAACCTCTGCCGGGACGTGAACCCCAGGGAGCGGATCCTGCTCGACGACGGCAACATCGAGGTGCAGGTCGTGAAGGTCACCGGCGACGAGATCCACACCAGGGTCGTCTACGGCGGACTGCTCAAACAGTACAAGGGCCTGAACCTGCCGGGATCGACGCTGTCGATGACGAGCCTCTCGCACAAGGACCTCGCCGACCTCGAGGTGGCCCTCGCGCACGAGGTCGACTATGTCGCGCAGTCCTTCGTCCGCTCGCCCGAGGACGTGCGGCGATTGCGGGAACGCGTGCAGGCGGCCGGATCCGATGCGCAGATCATCGCCAAGGTCGAGCGTCCCGAGGCGATCCAGTGCCTCGACGAGATCATCGAAGCGGCCGACGGGATCATGGTCGCGCGCGGGGACATGGGTGTCGAACTCGGGCCCGAGGCCGTGCCGGCGCTGCAGAAGCGGATCATCCGGCTCTGCGTTGCGGCCCGGAAGCCGGTCATCACCGCCACGCAGATGCTCGAGTCGATGATCACGAACCCACGGCCAACCCGCGCCGAAGCTTCCGACGTCGCCAACGCGATCTACGACGGAACCTCGGCGGTCATGCTCTCTGCCGAGACTGCGTCGGGCAAGCACCCGATCCGGGCCGCGCGGTTCATGGAGCAGATCGTGCGCCGGACCGAAGCGGACATGTTCACCAACTGGGAGTACGCGCGGCGGCGGCGTCCCGGCAAGGGCCCCGCCTCAGTCACGATGGCCACGGTGCAGGCCGCGGCCTACGCCGCAGTCGAGGCCGAAGCCCGGCTGATCGCGGTGTTCACCGAGAGCGGCCGCACGGCCCAGATCCTCGCTGCGGAGCGGACGCCGACCCGGGTCGTTGCTTTCACGCCGTACCAGCGCACCGTGCAGCGGCTCTCCCTGGTGTGGGGCGTGGTCGCGATCCGGTCCTCGCGGACCAGGACCAGCCACGAGATGACGCTCGAGGGCGAGCGCACGATCCTCGAACGGAAACTCGCCGGCCGTGGCGACCGGGTCGTGATCGTGTCCGGGGAGACCCGGATGCAGGGAATGACCAACATCATGCACATCCGCACGCTCGCGTAGGGCCCGGCGGTGGGCGCCCAGGTGCCTTGATTCTGCTCCTGCCCTCGCTATGGTTCTGCGCCTTCTTCTGCCCGGACCCGGTCCGGCAGCAGGGCCTTTCCGCCAGGATCTCGCGCCGCGCAGCTTCTGGCATGGCCCAATCCAGAGCATTCCGATCATGACGAAGACCACTCTTGCCACGCACGAGGACCACGCCAAGGCGATGGCGACCTGGTACGTGGTCGACGCGTCCAAGCACGTCCTTGGCCGGATGGCGGCGACGATCGCCACGGTCCTGATGGGCAAGCACAAGCCGATCTACACCCCGCACGTGAACGTCGGCGACGGCGTCGTCGTCCTCAACGCGAGCCAGGCCGTGTTCACCGGCAACAAGGTCGAGAACAAGGTCTATCGCCACTACTCGGGCTACCCGGGCGGCCTCAAGGAACGCACGCTCGGGGAGCGCCTGACCCGGAATCCGGAGGCCCTGATCAAGGACGCCGTGCGGCGCATGCTGCCGAAGAACCGGATCGGGCGCGCGATGTTGAGCCGTCTGAAGGTCTACTCGGGCGCCGAGCACCCGCACAGCGCCCAGCGTCCCCTGGAACTGAAGGTCAGCGACTGACCACCTGGCACCGAACCGAAACCAACATGCCACTCGGCAACAATCCATTCGTCTGGGGCACCGGACGCCGCAAGACTGCGGTGGCCCGGGTTCGCATCAAGAGCGGCAGCGGCCAGTTCCTCGTCAACGGCAAGCAGGTCAAGGAGTTCTTCACGACGCCTGACACGCTGAGTGCAGCCATGCGGCCGCTGCAGGTCACCGAGAGCGCTGCGACCTACGATGTCGCGGTCTCGGTCAACGGCGGCGGCATCACCGGCCAGGCCGGCGCCGTGTGTCTCGGCGTCGCCCGCGCGCTGAAGAAGGACAACCCCAACTTCGAGGCCGCGCTGCGCCAGAACGGGTTGCTGACGCGTGACTCGCGCAAGGTCGAGCGCAAGAAGTACGGCC
>CAZSKV010000519.1:0-3914 GCA_964607495.1 uncultured candidatus Brocadiaceae bacterium | reverse complement strand
TCGCGCGCGGCGAGTTCGTCCGTCGGCATCGGCAGCGTCTCGGCCGTTCGCCGCGAGCTCTGCACCGCCACGATCCGGTCCCCGACGTGGGCCAACAGGTCGCCGGCGACATCGACCTTCAGGAAGTCCTTGGCCTCCTGCTCGATCTCCTCCCACGAGAGGGGCGCCGCCTCGCCGATCGCGTCGACCACGCGCTTGCCGAGCGCTGGCAGCGTGCCCAGATGCACGCTGTAGAGTGCCCACGCCGTGCGGTCCGGTGGCACGAGGGAAAGGAGCCCGCGCAGCGGCTGCTTGGGCGCAGCCAGGAGATCGAAGATTCCGCGCGGCTGGCCGGGATCGAGCACGACTTCTCCGCGCTGCACGATCTGGTCGCCTTCGACCTCGAGGGCGAACGAGAAGCCGTTGAATGCCAGCAGGCCGGAGACGCGCAGGGCGGCCTCGACCGTGGCCCCCTCCCCAACCAGCTCGGCGAGGGCCAGCTCGCGCACTTGCGGCGGAATCCACACGGCCGCGAGCTTCTTGTGCAGATCCTGCGGCAAGAGTTTCGCAGCGCCAGCGGCCCCGGCGACTTCCTGCGCGATGTCGGCCGGCAGCATGTCGGACGAGTACATCACGATGTGGTCATCGATCCGCACCGGTTCCGTGAGCCACGGCTTGTCCGGGCCCTGCCGCCGCACGCGCAGCCTGCGCTCGCCGAACGCGACCTCGTAATCGAGTGCTGCGACCGTGCTCCTTGCCCACCACCGGGTGAGCCGCTGGGTGAATTCTGCGAGGTCGCATCCAGGGTCGGGCCCGAACACGGCCGCGACAAGGGGGGGCCTTCTACCGCGCTGGCGCGTTCCGGCCGGCGGGATGCCAATCCCCATCGCGAAGCGGCCGTCGTACCCGAGCACGGCGTCGAGGGCCGCCTTGGGCTGAAGGTTCTCGAGCAGCGGTGCGAACTCGTCATCCTTCGCCGACCAGCCGACGAGCGTCTCGAGCGACGCGCGCAGATCGCTCGCGGCGACCGCCTTGCCAGCTTGCGTCTGCTGCAGGGCTGTGAGCAGCGTCTTCGGTCCCGCGGCCACGATCACCATCAGCGGGTCCTTCGGCAGGAAGCGCAGGCAGGAATCCTGCGCCGGCAGCAGCGGCGTGAGAGCCAGGAGGATCAGGCCGGCGAGTGCGCGCATCGACACATCTGAGTCGACCCAAAGGCCGCCGGCAAGTCGTGGGCAGGGCGGCCTGGTCGCGCGGGCCGGCCTTGCCAAGGCGCGCACGAAGGACTGCCGCCGCGAGGCGGAATGTGGCATCCTCTTGCGCCCCAATGACCGAGTCCGCCGTCACCGATCTCACTTCTTTCGCGACCGCGACCGCCCCGGCACGGGGCTCGGCACTCAGCGAGCGCCTGATCGGTTCCGAGATCCTGAAGGTCGCGGCGCAGATCCGGGCGATGCAGAAGGCCGGCAAGACGATCTGCAACCTGACGGTCGGTGACTTCGACCCGCGGCACTTCCCGATCCCCGAGTGCCTGCAGCGCGGGATCGTGGCCGCGCTCGCCCGCGGCGAGACCAACTACCCGCCGAGCAACGGCGTGCCCGAGCTGCGCACGGCGGTGCAGGCCTTCTATGCGCGCGAGCTCGGTCTCGGCTATCCACTCGAGTCGATCCTGATCGCCTCGGGCGCGCGGCCGGTGATCTACGGTACGTTCCGCACCGTCGTCGATCCCGGCGAACGCGTCGTCTATCCGACCCCGAGCTGGAACAACAACCACTATGTGAGCCTGCTCGGCGCGGCGGCCGTGCCGGTGCCCTGCGGCCCGGAGACGAAGTTCATGCCGACCGCGGCGCAGCTGCAGCCGTTGCTGCGCGGGGCCAGGCTCCTGTGCCTGAACACGCCGCAGAATCCGAGCGGCACGATGATCGAGCGCGCCGACCTGCAGGAGATCTGCGAGCTGATCCTGACCGAGAACCGCGCGCGCGAGGCCAGCGGCCAGCGGCCGCTCTACCTGATGTACGACCACATCTACTGGCTGCTCGCGCTCGGCAGCACGCAGCACCAGACGCCGCCGGCCCTGCTGCCGGAGATGGCGCGCTACACGATCTTCGTCGACGGCATCTCCAAGGCCTTCGCCGCGACCGGCCTGCGCGTCGGCTGGGCGGTCGGCCCGACCGACCTGATCGAGAAGATGGGGAGCCTGCTCGGACACGTCGGCGCCTGGGCGCCGCGCCCGGAGCAGTTCGCGACCGCCGAACTGCTCGCCGACCGCGCGGCGATCCGCACCTACCACGCCGGCTATGCGGCCGCGCTGACCAACCGCCTGCAGCGGCTCTACCGCGGCTTCCAGGCGCTGCGCGTCGAAGGCCTGCCCTGCGACGCGCTCGAGCCGCAGGGGGCGATCTACCTCTCCGCCAAGATCGCGCCCTTCGGCAAGCGCACGCCGGCCGGCGCGACCCTGCGCAGCAACGACGACGTGCGCCGCTACCTGCTCGAGGCGGCCGGCGTCGCGATCGTGCCCTTCCAGGCCTTCGGCGTGCAGGGCGACACCGGCTGGTTCCGGCTCTCGGTCGGCGCGGTCTCCGAAGCGGACATCGAGCAGGCCCTGCCGCGGATCAGCGAGGCGCTGCGGGTCCTGCAGTGAGCGAGCCCTTCGCGCGCCTCACCCGCGAGATCCTGGTCACGAACCGCTGGCACAGCTACTGCCGCGACCGCTACCTGCGCCGCGACGGCTCCGAGGGCGAGTACTACTACGTGTCGATGCCGGGCTCGGCCGGGATCGTGCCGCTCTTCGCCGATGGCTCGACCGTGCTCTTGCGCGTGCGCCGCTACCTGCTCGCCAAGACCCTCTGGGAGTTCCCGATCGGCGGCCTCCGCGAGCACGAAGATCCGCTCGCAGTCGCCAGGCACGAGCTCGAAGAGGAGGCCGGCCTCGTCGCCGGCCGTTGGACCAGCCTCGGGTCGTTCGCGCCCTACAAGGGCGTGTCGAACGAGATCTGCCACTTCTTCGTCGCGCAGGACCTGCAGTGGACGCGGCAACGCCTCGAGCCCGAAGAGGAGATCAGCGTGCATCCGCTCCCGCTCGCCGATGCCAGGGCGCGGCTGCTCGACCAGGAGCTCCCGGATGGGCAGTCCCTCGCGGGGCTGCTGCTGCTGGAGCGGTGGCTGCAACGGGCCTGAGAGCAGCTCAACCGTGCGGTCGGCTCCCCGCCGTCCCGGGCGCGGGGGCCTGCAGCCGCTGCGCGCGGAAGTAGCCGACGCCCCAACCATCGAAGCTCGCGAGCCCGTCGAGCTCGCGCCGCACCGCCTCGCGGTCGCCACCGAGGAAGCGCGCCTCGACCACTTCGATCAGCAGGTTCGCGCGGTCGCGGTGCGGCTCCTGCTTCGCCTTTGCCAGTTCGGCCCGGGCATCGTCGGCGCGGCCGAGCACGAACAGCGCCTCGGCTGCGAGCGCGCGGCCGGCTGGTCGCGCCGAGCCGGTCTCGGCGGCGGCTTCCCGCGCGCTCGCGAGCGCCTCGGCGGCGCGGCCCTGCACGAGCAGGAACTCGGCGAGCATCGCGTGATCGTAGGTGCGCTCGGGGTCGCGGATCGGCGTCGCCCGCAGGCGCGCGAAGCAGGCTTCGGCCTGTTCGGGCTTGCCGACGCGCAGCAGGCTCCAGGCCAGCAGCTTCAGGTTGTGCGCGTAGTGCCAGTCGTCGCTGACCGGGATCGCATCGGCCTTCGCGTTCCCGAGGTGCAGGCGGTCGGCCGCGGCGAAGTGCTCGATCGCTTCCGCCCACAGCCCCTGCCGGGGCAGCACATGCCCCGCCATGTGGTGGGCGTGCGGGGCGTCCGGTGCGGCCTGCACGTATTCTCGCGCGTGCCCGAGTGCCTGGTCGTAGCGGCGCAGGTTCTCGTAGCTGTGCGTCAGGTAGTGGTGCGCGCCGAAGTGGCCCGGCGCG
>CAZSKV010000518.1:0-2785 GCA_964607495.1 uncultured candidatus Brocadiaceae bacterium | reverse complement strand
GCCCGCCGGGGCCGCCGGTTACGTGATCGTCGGCACGGTCCCATTCCGCGCGGCCGCGATCGACGGCCTGCAGGTGCTCGGCCCCAATCCGTTCATCCTCTCGGGTGCAGGCGGCTCGCTCGACATCGCCGCGGGGCTCGTGTCCGCCTGGAGCTCCAAGGCCTATGGCGACAAGTTCGGGTCGAACACGATCGTGATCGACTCGCGGCGGATGGTGATCAGCGGCGGCAGCTACGGCCTGGCGGGATTCGTCCTGCCCTAGCAGTGCCGGCGCAAGCTCCCCAGCGCATGCCGACCGCCACCAGGACCTGGACCGCGCCGCGCGTGCTCGCCGAGCTGCGCCGCCTCGGTACGAAGAAGACCCGGGCCGGCATGGCGCGTTACGGCATCCCGGCGGCCAACGCCTGTGGGGTTCCGGTCGCCAGGCTCTGGGAGCTCGCACGGCGGATCGGCAAGGACCACGGACTCGCGCTCGCGCTCTGGGAGACCGGGGTCTACGAGGCGCGCATGGTCGCGACGCGCGTGGCCAGCGCCGAGCAGCTGCGGGCTCGTGACGTCGAACGGCTGCTGCGCAGCTTCGACTCGTGGGCGATCACCGACACCTGCTGCTGGAACCTGCTCGAGCAGCTGCCGGACGCCTACGCGCTGGCCCTGCACTGGTCGCGGCGCGCGCCGGAGTTCGAGAAGCGCGCGGGCTATGCGCTGATGGCCTCGCTGGCACTGCACGACAAGGCGGCGAAGGACAGCGCGTTCACGCCCTTCCTGACGCGGCTGCGCCGCAGCGGCGACGACCAGCGCAACTTCGTGCGCAAGGCGGTCAGCTGGGCGCTGCGCGCGATCGGCAAGCGCAACCCGGCGCTGCGCGCGCGCGCGATCGCGACCGCCGCGGCGATTGGAGACTGCTGGGCTGCGCGGGACGCGCTCCTGGAACTCCGGCGGCGATGAGCCTGCGCGTGACCCTGACCCGCCGCGGCACGCGGCACGGGCGCTTCACGCTGGCTGCCGGCGAGCCCGGTCTGCCGGCCGATGCGGCCGCCCGCTGGCAGCGCTGCCAGCCGATCGTCTGGCGCGGCGCGATCGCGACGCGCCTGCTGCGCTGGCGCCAGGAGGTGCGCCGGACGCTGGCCCTCTTCGCGCGCCTGCGCGCCGGCGCGAGCTTCGAGGCCGCGGTCTACCGGCGGATGCGCGCGACGCGCGGATTCGTGCCCGCGGGCACGACCGTCGACGCCGCCGACCCGCGCGAGATCGCGAAGGTCTGGACCCACCGCGTGATCGGCCGCCGGATCGTCGGCCGCGACCTGTGGACCAAGCTCGCCTGGATCGCCCACGACGAGCGCGACCCGAGCCTGCGGATCCGCTTCTCCTGGGGCAGCGAGATGCTGACCGAGTGGCACAGCGACCCGCGCCGCTGCCGGCGGGTCGACGAGTTCGCGTGCGCGCTCTTCCCCGAGTGCGAGGTGCTCGCGGGTCATGGCCCGCTGCTGCGCACGCTCGGACGCCTGGCCGGCGGCAAGGTCCGCCTCTCGGAGCGCATCCTCTACAACAACTGTCCGGGTGGCGGCGCCGTGTTCCACCACGACGCCGAGACCACCCAGCGCGGGGTCTGCTTCGGCCAGTTCGCCGGCACGACGGCCTGGCTGGCGCTGCCGCGCGCCGAGCTCGCGGCCCATGTCGCCGCCGCGCTGCGCACCTCACTCCGCCGCGCCGACCGGGCGCTCGCCAACCCCGACGCGCCCAAGCTCTACAAGCTGCTCAACCACGACCCCCGCTTCACGCGGCGGCTCGCGGCCGCCGGCGCGCTCTTCGTGCTGCAACCCGGCGACGTCGTGCTGTTGCCGACCGTGCCGGGGCGCGACACCTGCTGGCATTCGGTGTTCGGGCTCGGGCGCCGGCCGAGCCTGGCCCACAGCTATGGCGTGTTTCTGCGTTGAGACGGGCGCAAGGAACGCCGGGCCGCTCGACATTGGGGCCGCGTCTCGACCAAGGAAACCCGATGCTCACGAACCTGATGTTCTCGCTCCTGCTCGCCGGCCTGCCGGCGAAGACCCAAGGCACCGAATGCACTCCCGGCAACAACGCCACTTGCTGCCAGGCCTGCGACCCGGAGGATTGCGGCCGGACCTGCTGTCCCGAATGGCTGTGTCGGCTCTTGTGCCGCAAGTGACCGTGAACCCTCCTCCGTGAGTCCTCGTCCCCGACTGTCCCCGGAGCAATTCGCCCAGGACTTCGCGCTGCGCGCGAAGCTCTATTGGACGATTGCCGCCGCGGTCGCCGGACGGGAACTCGCCGAGGACATCGTCCAGGAGGCAGCCATGATCGCCCTGTCGAAGCTCGCGGACTTCTCGGTTGGCACGAGCCTGCAAGCCTGGTTCAGCCAGATCGTGCGCTTCACCGCGCAGAATGCGCGGCGCCGCGCGCGCCGGTTCGCGCTGCTCCCCGGCGACATGCCCGAACCGCCTGCCCCCGCCCGCACGCCCGACGCCGGCGTGTCGCTGCACGGCGAGCTGCACGCCGACCACGGCGCGTTCGACGACCGCGTGGTCGCGGCCTTGGCCACGTTGCGCGAGGAAGCCCGCGCGTGCCTGCTGCTGCGCGCCGTGCACGAGCTGCCCTACGCCGAGATCGCGGAGCTGCTCGGCATGCCCGAGAACACGGCGATGAGTCACGTCCACCGCGCGCGGGCGCAGCTGCAGGGCGAGCTCGCGCCGCGCGCCGACCACAGGAGCCACGCATGAGCGAAGCCCACGATCCGGCCGGCCTCGACCAGGCGCTGCGCCGCGCGTTC
>CAZSKV010000517.1:0-7215 GCA_964607495.1 uncultured candidatus Brocadiaceae bacterium | reverse complement strand
ATCCGCGGCGGCAACGCCGACATGTTCGTTTCGCGCCTCGATCCAACGCTCTCCTTGTTGACCTGGAGCACGTACCTCGGAGGCCCTGCCCACGATTCAGCAACCGCGATTGCAGTGGATGCCGCGGGCATCGTCACGGTGGGTGGCAACACGTGGGGCTCGTTCCCGATCACCCCCGCGTGCTACGACAGCTCGTTCGGGGGACCGATGGACGGTGTCGTGGCGCGCCTCGACCCTTCGCAGACCGGCCCGGCCCAGTTGCGGTACGGGACCCATGTCGGTGGTGACACGACCTGGGACTGGATCACAGACCTGGTCGCCGAGCGATCCGGCATCGTGATCGCGAGCGGCCAGACCGGGGACCTGGGCCCGTGGTCGGGGACGCGCGGCGCCTGGCTCGGCGCCTACCTTCAGCAGGGGAGCGGGTTCGTGCTCCGCCTCGAGCCGGCGGGTGGCGGCAGCACCGACCTGCACTACCTCTCCTTCGTCGGCGCGGGTGCGCTCGCCAGCGGGAACGAAGGTTGCTTCGCGATCACCACGAACGGTCGGGGGCAGGTCGTGCTGGCCGGAGGCACGGACAATCCGAGCTATCCATCGAGGTGTGCGCCGCAGCCGCTGTTCGGAGGCGGAGGCGCTGACACCACGATCGTGGTCCTGGACCTGCTGCCCACTCCGGTGCAGCGATACGGCTACAGCAGTCCCCTCTGCCAGCTGCCCTCGTTGTTCTCCCAGGTGAACTCGCAGCCGTTCCCGGGCAACGCGCTGTTCGAGCTGCACTGCAACGAGGCTCCCGCGAAGGCACCCGGCCTCCTGCTGCTGGGCCTGCCACTGCCACTTGGCGCGCCGCCGATCCTCGGCGTGGTCCCGTTCGTCAATCCGCTCGTGCCCGCGTTCCCTGCGAGTGGCGACGCGCGCGGCTTCGCGCGGCAGCGCGTCGCGGTGCCGGCCAACCTCCCGCAGCCGCCGTACAACCTCGGTGTGCAGTGGGTATGGTTGGATGCGGCCACCTGCGGAGGTCTCGGCCTGCAGGCGAGCGATGCGCTGAGGTTCTGAGATGGCATCGTCCGCGAGTCTGTAGATTCCCCGCGAGCCATCAGGATGTCCGACCGCAGCGAGACAGGGAGCCAGGCCGAAGGCGCGTTCCACGACCAGGTCGAGCAGCTCCTGTTCGAGTGCCTGGAGCAGCCTCCGGCGCTGCGCGCGCGCGCGCTCGAAGAGCGCTGTGGTGTCAGGCCCGAGCTCGCGGGCCGGCTGCGCGCTCGGTTCCAGCGCATCGAGCAGCTCGGGCTGGTCGCCGAAGACCTGCCGCCGCCCGAGGCGCCGCCGGAGCGCTTCGGGCGCTATCGCATCCTGCGGTCGCTCGGCAGCGGCGGGATGGGCGTCGTCTATCTCGCCGAGGATCCGACGCTCGGCAGGCGCGTCGCGCTGAAGCTGATCCGGATCGAGCATCTCCCGTTCGCGCGCGCGCGGGAGCGCTTCCGGCGCGAAGCGCTGCTCGCGTCGCGACTCGATCATCCATGCATCTGCACCGTGCACGACGCCGGGGAGATCGACGGCACGCCGTTCCTGGCGATGCGCTACATCGAGGGGGGGACGCTCGACGCGCGCCTGCGCCGCGCGCGTGCCGGCGGCGACGCCGCCGTGGTCGTCGAAGGGCTCGCGCCTCCGCCTGGGACCGAGACTGGTGGCCGAGCGCTGCGTCCGGCCGCGCGCCGCGGTGGGCAGGATGCGCTGCTCGGGATGTTCGAGCGCCTGGCGCTGGCGCTGCATGCTGCGCACGAAGCGGGACTCGTGCATCGCGACGTCAAGCCCGGGAACGTGATGGTCACACAGTCCGGGAACCCGGTGCTGCTCGACTTCGGGCTCGCGCTCGACGAGCGGGCCGAGGACGGGCTGACGCTCTCGGGTGACCGGCTCGGTACGCCGGCCTACATGGCGCCCGAGCAGGTGCGTGGAGGGGCTTCCGACCGGCGCGCCGACGTCTACGGGCTGGCGGCGACGCTCTACGAGTGCCTGACGCTGCGCTGCCCGTTCGTCGCCGGCAGTCGCGAGGACCTCTATCGCCTGATCCTGACCGCCGAACCTCCGGATCCCCGCAAGCTCGACCCTCGTATCGGCCGTGACCTCTGTGCGGTGCTCGAGAAGGCGCTCGAAAAGGATCCGGACCGCCGCTATGCGACCGCGGCCGACTTCGCCGAGGAGCTGCGCCGCGTGCGGGCAAACGCGCCCGTGCTCGCGCGCCGCGCGGGCACGGTGCAGCGCACGCGCCGGTGGTGCCAGCGCAATCCGATGGCGACGGCGCTGGTGGCGGTGCTGGTTGTCGCCTCCGTGGGCTCGTGGTTCCTGCTGCTCGAGGGGCAGCGTGCGCTGCGCCAGGCCAATGCGGCGACGTTCGCGAGCTTCGCGCGCGAGGTCGGCGAGAGTGACGCGATGCTCGGTCTGCTGACGGCGCTCGAGGCCCATGACCTCGCGGCGGGACCAGACACGACCTCGGCGGTCCTCGATTCGCTGGTACGTTCCCACGAGGTGAGGCGGTTCGACAGGCACACCGACGCGGTCTGGAGGGTCGTGTTCAGCGCGGATCAGACCAAGGTGATCAGTGCTGGCCTCGATGGCGCCGTCTGCATCCAGGATCTGCGCGGGGCCAGGGCGCCGGTCGTCCTGCAGCACGGGGGGAACGTCTACGACGTCGACGTCCACAAGGACCGGATCGTCTCGGCGAGCAGGGACGACCGCAGCGTGCGGCTCTGGGATTCGACTGGCAGACAGATCGTCAAGGCGCCGATTCCCGAGCGTCCCGGCGAGCTCGCGAACATGTTTCTGCGCGCGAGGTTCTCGCACGACGGCACGAAGGTGCTGGCACTCTCGCAGGGCGGGCCGGCATGGATCTGGGAGCCTGCCTCGGGGGACGTGATCGAGCTCGTCGGCCACCGGGGAATGGTCTTCCACGGCGAGTTCTCGCCCGACGACCGCTTCATCGCGACCTGCGTCGGCTGGGGCACCGACATCATTCCTCCGAACGGCGAGTGCACTGCGCGTATCTGGCGCGTCAGCGATGGCAAGCAGGTCGCCGTGTGCGAAGGGCACGAGAAACCGCTGCTGTGGGTCGAGTTCGCCCCGGACGGAAAATCCCTCGTGACTGCCTCGCTGGACGGCACAGTGCGCATCTGGGACCTCGAGGGGCGCGAGCTGAAGAAGCTGACCGGTCACCGCGCCGGCGTGCGTGTCGCGCGGTTCCACCCGCACGGGCGCGGGCTGATCGCGTCGGGGTCGTTCGACGGCGACCTGCGCTTGTGGACCACCACCGGCGAAGTGATCGCCGTGATGCCGCAGGGCGAGCCGATCTGGGACCTGGAGTTCTCTCCCGACGGGGAGCGGCTGCTGTCGGCTTCCTATGGCCGCATGGCGCGCATCCACGACCTGCGCGGGCGCTGCCTGCGCGTGCTCCGCGGCCATGCCGACAAGGTCATGGACGCGACGTTCTCGGCAGACGGACGCCTGGTCGTCACCGGGTCCTGGGACCACAGCGTGCGGCTGTGGCGCGCCGAGGACGACGAGTGCCGGGTGCTCGCCGCGCACGCGGGAGCGATCCGCTCGCTCGACTGTGCCGGAGACGGGCGATTCGTGTCGGCATCGGCCGACGGCACTGCTTGCGTCTGGCACCAGGGGCGGAGCAGAGTGCTCGACGCGGGCTTTCGTATGAATCGCGCGCGCTTCTCCCCGTCCGGAGACTGCGTCCTGACCGCGCAGGACGATCAGACAGTCCTCTTGTGGTCGACCGGCGGTGAGCGCCTGGGGCGCTGGAAGGCGACCGAGCAGCGCCTGTTCGCCGAGGGCCTCTCCGGGTGGCGCAACTGCACGGTCGCATTCGTCGGCGAGGACCGCTTCCTCTCGGCGGCACAGACGCACGAGCTGCGGCTCCACGACCGCTCGGGCCAGAGCGCGCAGATCGTCGCTCCGTCGACGACCTATCAGGTGCCGGAGATCGCGGATCTCTGCGCGCACGCAGACGGCCGCCGCTTCGCGACCGCGCATCTGGACGGCACTGTGAAACTGTGGGACCTGCACGGCCATGTGCTCAGCACTCACGGTGCGCATCGCGCGCAAGTAGTCTGCGTCGAGTTCTCGCACGACGGCACGCGCCTGTTGTCGGCGTCGAAGGACGGCACCCTGATCCTCTGGCAGCTCCGTGGCGACGAACTGTGCCACGCGCTGACGCTCGCGCATTCGGCGGGGCTCACCGGCGCGACCTTCGCGCCGCCCTCCGACTCGCATATCCTGGCCACGGCCATGGATGGAACCGCGCATCTGTGGACCTCCGGCGGCGCGGGCATCGCGACGATGCGCCTCGCCGACGTACCGTTGACCTGCGCCGCATTCCGGCCCGACGGCCGGAGCTTCCTCGTCGGCACGGAACACGGGCTGGTCCTTTCGTGTCCGATGCCGGACGAGGCGGTTGCCCTCGCGCGGCAGCGCGCCCGTCCACTGCGCGCTGACGAGCGCCAGAGGATCGAACGCCGATCAGCTCGCTGACCGGCGGGGATCGCAGGGTTGGCGAGTCCCCGCGGCAGTTTTCCTGTTCGATCCGGTCCCCTCCGCGCACTCAGGTCGCGCATGCCCACGAGGCAACCATGAACGACCTGACCCGACGCAACGCCGTAAAGCTGCTGGCCGGAGGTTCCGTGCTGGCATCCAGTCCCATGCTCGGGGCCGCGCCGCCCGCGATCGGTGCGCTCGCAGCCGCGACCACTCCGCCTGCGATCCCCGATGCAGCGTGGGAGGCAACGACCGGCACGACGCCGGCGGCGACGAGCCCGGTGCTGCTCGCACGGGTGGCGCGCTGCCGGTCCTGGGACACGAGCGTCTACCTCGTGGCGCCAGGACTGCGCGGCTACGCGCAGTTGACGCCGCAGGCGTTCGCGCTCGCGGCGGCCTGCCAGGCCGCGGGGCGGCCGGTGGCGATGCGCCATGGTGGCCACGATCCACGCTGGGCGCAGGACAGCGGCCTGTTCCGCGGCGTCGTGCTGGCGATCGACGCGAAGGACCTCGACCCGGAGGGTGACTCATGGCAATGAACTCCTTCCTCAAGATCCCTGGGATCAAGGGATCGGCGCGGCAGAGCCACGTCCTCGGCAAGATCGAGATCCATGGCGTGACCGCCGAAGTGGTCGCCGAGATCGACTGGAAGTCGGGGCTCCCGCTCAAGGGCAAGAGCAAGCACAAGGCGATGGTGCTGACCAAGGAGGTCGACCTGGCCAGCCCGGCTCTCTACGAGGCGCTGCGCAAGGGCACCAAGTTCGACAAGGTCGAACTGGACTTCTGGCGGATGCCACCGGGAGGGGGCAACGAGGAGCGGCATTACCAGATGCAACTCGAGGGGGTGCAGGTCGCGGGACTGCAGCTGTTGATGCCCAACAGCCGGTTGACCGCGAACGAACTCAT
The DNA here is from genome assembly GCA_964607495.1 of uncultured candidatus Brocadiaceae bacterium. GTDB lineage: Bacteria > Planctomycetota > UBA1135 > UBA1135 > UBA2386 > CAZSKV01. Next base: position 1,773 of record CAZSKV010000517.1, on the reverse strand, counting down.
GCCCGAGCAGGAGGAGCTGATGCTCACGTACACCTCGATTGCCTATGTCTTCGAGGCTGGCGGCCACAAGTCCGGGACCGACCCGAAGGAGGGCAACTTCTCCGACTTCCTGACGGCGGAATTCGAGCCGCCGATCGAGGCGAAGCTCAAGGCCCTGGCCTTGGACTACGGCAAGGATGCGACCAAGGCCCTCGCCGCCGAGATCTACAAGATGTTCATGCCCGAGCAAGCCAAGAAGTAAGGACGCAAGGAGACACGCACATGGGCCTCGACGCATTTCTCACGATCCCGGGAGTCAAGGGCTCCGCGCGCGTGCGCGAGGCCGGCGGCAAGATCGGCCTCTCGGGCAAGATCGTCGTGAATGGGGTCAGCGGCGGCGTGCTGGCCAAGCTGGACTGGACCTCTGGGCTGCCCGAGAAGGACGAGAACCGGCACAAGCCGATGGTGATCACGAAGCTGCTCGACAACGCGAGCCCGGCACTGCACATGGCCTTGCACAAGGGCACGGTGTGGGAGACGGCGACCCTCGAGTTCTGGCGCATGCCGCCGACCGGCGGTGATCGCGAGCAGTACTTCACGATCGTGATGGCCGACGTGCGGGTCATGGCCATCAAGACCCTGATGTCGAACAACAAGCGCCCGGAGAATGCGTTGGTTCCGGCGCAGGAGGAGGTGTCCCTCTGCTACCGATTCATCCACTACCGCTTCAAGAGCGGAGGCAAGCAGGAGGGCACCGCCTCGGAGACCAAGAGCGAGTTCGCGAACACGGTCCTGGACGTGAAGTTCGAGATCCCGGTTGTAGCGAAAGCCAAGGAGATCGCCGCAGACTTCGGCAAGGACGCGGGCAAGTTCTTCGCCGGCGAGGTCTTCGACCTCATCAAGGGTGAGGAAGAGAAGAAGAAGTGAGTACCCGGCATGCGCTGGTCTGGCTCGCCGTGGCCGCGTGCGTTGCGTGCCCGGCACGGGGCCAGGGGGATCCGGCTCCGTTCCGCACGAAGGCCGAGGCCGCGACCAGGCGCGTCGCGGCCGCGCAGACGGACGCCGCCGCACAGGTCGCCGCCACGCGCAAGAGCGTCGGCGACGACGAGAACAAGGTGCAGGGCGACCTCGACGACATCGCGAACAAGGTCAGCGGCCAGGACTTCGCGGCCGGCCTCGGCTCGATCCCGATCGCCGAGAGCCATCTCGAGCACGTGCCCGAGACGGCGCGCCCGGCTTTCCAGGCCGCGCTCGCCGCGCTGCGCAAGGTGCTCGAGGCCGCCGCGCAGGCGCGCGCCCAGATGGACGCGTTGCAGCTGCTCGCCGATCGCCTCGAGAACCTGCAGGCCCAGGTCAAGGACGGGGCCGATCTGACCTCCTTGTTGCGCGATCTCGAGGAGACAGTCAACCAGGCCCGCCATGCCCAGGCGCTCACGAAGCCGGAGCTCGCGGAGCTGCGGGTCATGCTGGCCGGCCACAAGACCACGAGCCACAAGCGGCGCCTCGACGAGATCCGCGAGAAGGTCAAGGCCGACCTGGCCCAGCTCGAGGCGGAACATCCCGCGATCCAGAAAGCGCTCGGCGAACGCGGCGAGCGCGAGTCCGCGATCGCGCGCTTCGACCAGATGGCCGACACGCTGCGGGACGGCCTGCTGCAGCTGCCGGCCGGCGAGCCGGCGACGCAGGAGATGGTCGCGCGGCTCGCCAGGCTCGAGCAGCCGGTGCGCGAGACGTTCACGAAGGTCCAGGCCGTGGCGACCGGCGAGCGGCTGAAAGGGAACCTCGACTTCCAGG
>CAZSKV010000516.1:0-3030 GCA_964607495.1 uncultured candidatus Brocadiaceae bacterium | reverse complement strand
CCTCGCGCTGCCGGCCGGCGAACCGCGCCAGGCCCTGCTCGCGCGCCAGCGCGAGCAGGTGCTCGCGATCCCCGAGATCGACGGCTGCTTCGTCGACTCGCACGAGCTCGGCAAGAGCTATGGCACGGCGATGGGGCTGCTCTGCCTCGCACGCCTCCGCAACGGGGGCCGCTGATGCGCCGCATCCTGCTGCTCGCCGCGCTGGGCGCCGGGCTAGGCGCCCAGCAGGAGCCCGCGCCCACGAGCCGGCCGAAGGTCTACCCGCCGGGCGGCCTCGGCGTGCGTGACGTCAAGGTCGCGGTCGTGATCTACGACCCGGTCCTCGAAGCCGAGGGTGGCAAGAAGCTGACCGAGGTCATGCGCTGGCAGGACCCGGACAAGCTCAGCAATCTGTTGGTGCGCGACGTGCGCGAAGCCAGCGGCGGGTTCGTGAACTACGAGATCGTGGCGCGGATCGAACGCGATGCCTGCCCGCCCTTCGTCTCCGGGTTCCGCTACGACGATGCCGGGATTCTGCAGGCCGTGCGCACGCAGCAGTGGGTCAAGAACGACCGCGCCTCCTACACCAGGATCTTCGCCGAGTGCGACCTGCCGGCGCTGATCGCCGCGAAGCAGATCACCGAAGTCTGGCTCTGGGGCAGTCCGGGCTTCCACTGGGACGAGTACGCGATGTACATCCCGCGCCGCGAGCAACGCCTGCCGAAGACCGACAATCCGTGGTTCTACCGGCCGTACGACGTCCCGGACCTCGGCCAGACGCTCTGGGTCATGGGGTTCTCCTACGAACGCGGCGAGGGGGAGATGCTCGAGAGCTACGGGCATCGCTGCGAGGGCATCCTCGCGCTCGCCGTCGGTGGCGGCGTCTGGGACACCAGGCGCGACGACCCGTGGAACAAGTTCACGCGCGTCGACAAGGACCACCCAGGCGGCAGCCACGTGGGTTCGCTGCACTACGCGCCGAACAGCAAGAGCGACTACGACTGGGGGAATCGGCGCTATGTCGAGACCCAGGCCCTCGACTGGCGGCACTACCCCGAGCTCAAGGGCACGAAAGCGGTGATGAACTGCTTCGACGGCTGGGGTCCCGACATCGTGACCCATCATCGCTGGTGGCTCGGCCTGTTGCCGAAGGCGCCCGGCAAGACGCGCTGGGGCTGGAACAACTGGTGGATCTACATCGCCGACTTCGATCGCAGCGGTCTCTGAGGTCGCTACATGGCCAAAACCACGCTCAGTGACGGATCGGCGCCGCGGTCGCGACCAAGAGGCCGGGCCCGAGCGTCAGCGTGCCGGCGCGTCCGGTCTCGTAGACGAACACGCCCGCGCGCAGGCTGACCAGCGCCTGGGCGCTCGGCGTCACTTCGGCGTCGGAGACCAGGGCGAGGCGCGGGCGGACCCGCGCGAGCAGGTCGGGCAGTGCCGGGTTGGGGCGGCCGTGGTGGGGCAGCACCAGCACCTCTGCCGTGGCGCTGGCAGCGTCGCCGCAGTACGCGCGCGTTCCCGCTGCCTCGGCATCGCCCGGCACCAGCGCCGTGAAGCCCGGGGTAGCGATCCGGGTCCACAGGCTGGCGTCGTTCTCGGCGCTGCGGGGGACCAGGGGGCGCAGGCAGTGCAAGCGCGGCTCCGGTGCGCACGATTCGCCCGGCGCGAGTGCCAGGACGTGCACGCCGGCCGCGCGCAGGCGCGCCCCGAGTGGACCGGCCGCGAGTTCGTCCGGCAGCAGCGCGGCGGCGACGCGCGCGAGCTGCAGCAGGCGCGCGACGCCGCCCGCATGGTCCGAGTCGCCATGGCTGACCACCAGCCAGTCGATCCGGCGCCGGGGCGCGAGGGCTTGCACGACGCGGTGCGCGGCCCGCCGCGGTTCGCCGAGGCAGCCGCAGTCGACGAGGATCGTGGTGCCGTCGGCGCAGGTGGTCAGGCAGGCCTGGCCATGGCCGACGGCAAGCAGCTGCAGGCGATCGGTGCCCGGAGCCGGCGGCGGCACGAAGTGCGGCAGCGCCGCGGCCAGACAGAGCGCGGCGAGCCCGCGGCGGTCGCGCCACCAGACCAGCACCACGAGGCCGAGCAGGAGGCAGGCCACGAGCGCAGCCGGTTCCGGCACGGCCAGGGAGTGGATCGGAGCCAGGGGCAGGGTCGCGAGCGCGCGCACGAGCGCGGCGTAGCACGCCGCCAGCGGCGCCGCGGGCAGTGCCAGCGCCTGCGCGAGGCCGGGCAGCACTTCGCCGGTCGCGGCGATCGCGAGCGCGAGCGGCAGCAGCAGGGCGACGATCGGCGCCAGCAGCGGCGTCGCGAGGATCGTCCACGGCGAGAGCGTGCCGAAGAACCCGAGCGTGAACGGCATCGTCGCGAGCACTGCCCAGGCCGAGGCCCGCAACGGTTCGAGCAGCCAGCGGCCCGGCCACGTGCGCGCGCGGCCGAGGCCCGCGCAGGCCAGGCCGAGCACGGCGGCATAGCTGAGGCAGAAGCTCGGAGTACCCAGGTCCTCCGGGGCGCTCAATGCGGTCAGCAGGGCCGCGAGCGCCAGCGCTCCGCCGAGCGACGTGTGCCGGCCGGCGCCGCGCGCGAACAGCAGCAGCAGGAATGCTGCAACCGCGCGCACGACCGGTGCCTCGAGCCCGGCGACGCACCCGTACCCGAGCAGCAGTGCGGCGCACAGCCGGCGGAACGCGCGGGAACCGAGCGCCTGCTGGCGCAGCAGCGTGCGCCAGGCCAGCGCCAGACAGGCGGCGAGCAGCGACACGTGCGTGCCCGAGACCGCGAGCAGGTGGGCGAGCCCGGTTGCGCGGTGCGCGGCGGCGAGATCCTCCGGCAGCTCGGGCCCGCGGTTCAGCGCCAGGTTCGCGAGCAGCGCGTGCGCTTCGCCGCTGAGGTGTGCGGCCAGGCCGCGCTCGAGGGCGCGTTGCAAGTCGGCGAGCCAACGCCGTGGCGCGAGCCACGGCCGCGTGACGCGCTGCGCTTCGGCGGCGGCTTCGAGGCGTGGGGCGGCCTCGGCGTCGCCGCACAAGGCGCCGAGTACGGCGGCACCTGGCT
>CAZSKV010000515.1:0-4142 GCA_964607495.1 uncultured candidatus Brocadiaceae bacterium | reverse complement strand
CTTCGACTCTCGAGCAGGTCGCGAGCGCGATCAACAGCTCGAGTGCCGGCGCGGTCGTGCAGGCCACGGTCCTCGACACCGGCAGCGGCGCCGCGCCCTACCAGCTCGTGCTGACGAGCAAGACGACAGGGGCCAACGGGGCCTTCACGATCGACTCGACCGGCGCGAACACGAACCTCACGGCCCTGCTGGCCGAGGTGGCGGCGAACACTTCGACGGCGGCGCAGAACGCGATCATCGAGGTCAACGGCATCGGGGTGACCCGATCGACCAACACGATCACCGACGCGATCGCCGGCGTAACGCTGAACCTCAAGTCCAAGCACACGACCGGCACCACGAAGCTCACGCTCACGACCGACGCGACGGCCGTCGCCAAGAAGGTCAAGGATTTCGTCGACGCCTACAACGAGGTGGTCGAGTTCGTCCGCACGCAGAACGAACAGGACACGAAGGGCAACGCCAAGAACCCGCTCTTCGGCGATTCGACGCTCTCGACGATCCGCTCGACCCTGCGCGGCATCGCCGGCGCGACCTTCGACACCGGCAACCCCGCCTACTCGATGCTCGCCCTGGTCGGCGTGAGCTCGGACAAGGACGGCAAGCTCAACTTCGACCAGACCAAGTTCGAAGCCGCCGTCGTCAAGGACGAGGTCGCGGTGAAGAAGCTCTTCACCGACACGGCGAACGGCATCGCCTTGCGCATCCACGACCAGGCCGACAAGTACCTGTCGAGCGTGGACGGCCTGCTGCTGACCCGCAAACAGGGCTTCGATCGGCTCGTGAAGCAGGTCGACGACCAGATCGCCCAGGGCAGCCGCCGCCTCGAGAGCTACGAGAAGCAGCTCAAGCAGAAGTTCTCGGCGATGGAAGCCCTGGTCAGCAGGCTGCAAGGACAGGGGAGCGCGCTCGGCGCGGTCACCCGTCGCTGAACCGAATCGAACGAGGAAACAGGAGAGACGCCCCCATGAGCTACGCGAACGCCGCCGCGACCTACCGTCAGAACGCAATCCTGACCGCTTCGCCGGAGAAGATCGTCAAGCTGCTCTACGAGGGCGCGATCCGTCACCTCGAGCGCAGCCGCCTCTACCTGACCGACCAGAAGACGACGCACAGTCCGCAGGCCGGCGAAGCCCTAGGACGCGCGCTGTCGATCATCGGCGAGCTCCGCTCCTCGCTCGACCACAAGGTCGGCGGCGAGATCAGCCAGAACCTGGACCGGCTCTACGAGTTCTCCGAGTTCCAGATCACGCAGGCCAACCTGACGCGCACGCCGCAACCGATCGAGCAGACGCTGCAGGTCATGCGCACCCTCAAAGAGGCCTGGGATGCCGTCGTCCCCAGCTGAGCAACGGCTCGCCCGGATCAGCGACGCCTACAACCAGGCGCTGGAGGCGATCCTGCGGGACGACATCGAGCGCGTCGAGTCGCTGCTGCAGCTCTGCGAGCAGGACCTGATCGGCCTGCAGGATGCGGCGCGCGACAACGTGGTCGAGCAGGGCCTGCGTGACCAGGCGATCACCGCCTACGGCCGGTTGCTCGACGCGCTCAAGCAGGCACGGACGGTCACGCTCGGCGAACTCGAGAAGATCCAGATCGGCAAGCAGCTCCTGGCCCGGTACGGCGGCCGCAGCGACCCGACCGGCACCAACGTCTCTTCGGACGTCTGAGCCGATTCCCGGTCCGGATCGCGCGCCGACGGCACTCAGTCGGGGACCAGCCCACGGCCACACCGCGGATGGGGTTTCCCCCGCTGCCGTGATCGGCGATCCTTCGCGCCCACGGACGCGGGGCACCTTCATCCCCTGCCGGATCCTTGCCGATGCCAGACGACTCCCCCCGAGACCCCGACCCCGAGCGGTCGGCAGAATTGGTCCGCCGCGCTCAGGGCGGCGACCGCGCCGCGTTCGACGCGCTGATCCGGAAGAACACCGCCAAGCTCTCGACGCTCGTCCGCAAGCGCATGGGCAGGGAGCTGCGCCAGGTCGAGGAATCGGCCGACCTGGTGCAATCCGCACTCGCGGAGGCAGTGCGCTGCCTGCCTGATTTCGAGTATCGCGGCGAGGGCTCCTTCCTGCGCTGGCTGTCGATGATCCTCGAGAACCGGATCCGCATGCATGCCCGCGCGATGGGCCGCGCGAAGCGCCGCCCCGACGCCGTCGTGCAACTCGAGCAGGACCCCGTGGCGCCCGATCCCAGCCCGAGCCAGCTCGCGCGCGGCCAGGAGCTCGAGCAGCGCTACCAGCAGGCGCTCGACCAGCTGCCGCAGCAGGACAAGGAACTGCTGCTCCTCCACCTCGAGCTCGGTTGCTCGTACGGCGAGATCGCCGATGCCCTCGGGGTGCCGACCCACGACTCCGTGCGCAAGCGCGTCGCGCGGGCTCTCGCCAGGCTCGAGATCACGATGGGCGGCGGCGAGGCGTGACCGGTTCGCTCGAAGCCGCGCTCGCCGAGTGGCTCGACCGCACGCTCGCGGGCGAGGAGCTCGACGCGGCCGGTTTCGCGGCGGAGCGCGGCCTGCCGGTCGAACGCTTCTGCGCCCATGTCGACAAGGCCCGCTGGCTCGTCGGCCGGCACTCGGAGGCACGCGGCGCCACGGCGGTGCCGCTGCCTGCGCCGCCGTTCTCGCTGCTCGACGTCGAGGTCGAGGCCGAAGTCGGCCGCGGGGCCATGGGGATCGTGTTCCATGGCCGCCAACCGGCGCTCGGCCGCGAAGTCGCGATCAAGATCCTCGCGCCGGAACAGGCGGCACAGGCCCGGTCGCGCGCGCGCTTCCTGAACGAGGCCCGCGCCAGCGCCAGGATCGATCATCCGCACGTGGCCCGCGTGTTCGCGGCTTCGGAACAGGACGGCCTGACCTTCCTGGTCATGGAGTGGGTCGCCGGCGAGACGCTCGCGGCGCTGCTGGCCCGCCAGACCGACCCGCCGCACGAGCACAGGCCAGCGGCGCGCTTTTGCGCCAAGCTGGCCCGCGCGCTCCACGCGGCGCACGAGGTCGGCCTGCTGCACCGTGATGTCAAGCCGGCGAACATCCTCGTCGATGCCCGCGGCGAACCGAAGCTCGTCGACTTCGGCCTCGCGAAGGACCTCGCGGCGATCTCGCTCACGGCCACCGGCGAATGGCTCGGTTCGCCCGCCTACGCGAGCCCGGAGCAGATTTCCGGCGGACGCGAACCCGGCCCGGCCAGCGACATCTGGTCGCTCGGGGTCGTGCTCTACGAGTGCCTGACGCTTTCCCGCCCGTTCGCGGGGGACACGGTCGAATCCGTCGCGCGCAGGATCATGCGCGACGACCCGGCCCCGCCTCGCGCGCGCAACCCCTCGATCCCTCCGCCGCTCGCCGCGATCTGCCTGAAGGCGCTGCACAAGTCGCCAGGCGGACGCTACGCGAGCGCCGCCGCGTTCGCGGCGGACCTCGAGGCCTTCAGCCGCGGCGAACCCGTGCAAGCGCGGCCGCCGTCGCCCGGGGAGCGCGCGCTGCGGATCCTGGTGCGTCACCGGGTCGCCGCCAGCTTCGTGCTGCTCGTGGCTGCGGTCACGCTGCTCTTCGTGCTCTTCCGCGGCGTCAGCACCGAGCTCGAGGCCAGCGAACGCCAACGCATCGAGGCCGAAGTCTTCGACCTGATCCTGTGGAACCGGCCCGAGGAGTACCTGCGCCGGCTCGACGCGGCCTGCACCACCTACCCGCGCGATTCCCAGTTGCGCCTCCTGCGCGCGATCGCGCGTTGCAGCGGGGGCCGCTACGACCTGCTCGAGGAGGACCTCGGGATCGCAGCGGCCGACCCCCGCACATCGGCGGAGGTGCGCTCCCTGACCACTGCGGTCGGACTGGTGCGCGACAAGCGCGCCGGCAAGCCCCTGACGCCGGAGGCCGAGCAAGCGCTCTCCGCTCTCGCCGACACGCGGGGGCGCGACGGCCACGCGATGCTGCTGCGCGGCGCACTGCTGAGCCGTCTCGGCCGCTGGCCGGAGAGTGTGCAAGCGTTCGCGAGCGGACGATTCCTCGAGCCGCGGCTCTCGCGCCTCGCGGCCGGCGGGCAGATCCACGCGCTGCGGCGGCTGGGCCGCTTCGCCGAGGCCCATGCGCTCTTCACGCCCTTCGTGTCGGTGCAGAGCCCGGCGGAGGCGTTCTGGACCCTGTT
>CAZSKV010000514.1:0-2249 GCA_964607495.1 uncultured candidatus Brocadiaceae bacterium | reverse complement strand
GCGCCGGCCAGCGTGCTGAAGGTACAGCGCACGCTCTGCCCGGCGTGCCGCTGCAACTCCTGGATCGCCTTGTGGCGGCGCATCCCTGGCGTCGAACCGGCGAGCACGGTCTCGCCCGCGCGCACCAGGTCGGCCACGGCCGTGCCGTCGATCCGGAGCAGCAGATCGCCGCGCCTCGGACCCTGCACTCCGGTGGCCACGGCCGTCACGACGATGCCCTCGGCGCAACCAGCGACCTGGAACGGCAGCCTGCGCGCGGGCGCAGCCGCTTCTCCCGGGACGTGCGACCAGGCATGGCCGTCCTGCAGGCCGGCCGTGAAGCGGCGCAGCACGCACGCGAACTCGTCGATGCTGCGCACGGCCGGCAGCGCGGCTTCGGCCTCGGCGAGCAGCGCGTCGAGATCGAGCCCGGCGTGGCGCGTGCGGTCCTGGTAGTAGGCCCAGTCGGTCTTCACGACCGCGGCGATCTCGCGCAGGTCGGCCTGCAGTTGCGCTTGCGTCCACGGCATCTGCGCCGCCGCGGCGCCCGCGAGCAGGCTGAGGATCGAAGGGAGGGAATGCATGCTGGTGCGTCACGCTCCGGCGCGCGCGCGCCGCGGGCCGCGAGGTCCACGCCCTGGATGCTATCCTGGCCGCCATGCGCAGACGCAGGGTCTGGTCCGGCCTCGGCGTGTGGTTCTGCTCGTGGCTCGCGCTGGCGGCGGCGCTGCTCTGCGGCGAGTTCGGAGCCCCGCTCTGGTTGCTGCTCCCCCTGCTGCTCTGGCTGACGACCGCGGGCCTGCCGACCGCCGCGACGGTGCTCGCGCTCACCGCGGTCTGGCAGGACTGGCCCCTGGCGCTCTTCGTCGGCATGGCGCTCGCGCTCTCGCTCGCCGCGCAACTCGGCGCCCACCGGCTGGTGCGATGCTGACGCGGCGGGCTTTCGCGTGGACGCTGGCCGGCACGGCGCTCGGCGCGGCAGCGAAGGAGGCCTTCGGCGCCGCGACGCCGGCCGCGCCGCCGCGGCCGCGCCTGGACTTCCATGTGCACCTCTTCGGCTGCGGCGACGGCGGCACGGGCTGCTTCCTGTCGCCGGCGCAGCGCGCGCACCCGAACTTCCGCTTCTTCCTGCGCCTGCTCGGCCTGGCCGCGAACGGCCGCATGGACCAGGACTACGTCAACGAGCTCCTGCGGCAGCTCGGCGACTCGACACTGGACCAGGTCGTGCTCCTCGCACAGGACGGCCGCTACGACGCGCGTGGCGAGCTCGACCGGGAACGCACCCAGTTCTACGTGCCCAACGACTACCTGCTGCGCGTGTGCGCGGCGCACCAGGGCCGCCTGCTGCCCGGCGTGTCGATCAACCCGGCGCGCAAGGACGCGATCGACGAACTCGAGCGCTGCGCCGACGCCGGCGCGCGCGTACTCAAGATCCACCCGCCGATCCAGGCGGTCGATCCCGGCGAGGCGCGCTTCGCGGCCTTCTATCGGCGCTGCGCGGCGCGCAAGGTCGCGGTGCTCGTGCACACGGGCGCCGAGCATGCCGCCGCGACCGTCGGCACGCAGCACTGCTCTCCGGCGCGGCTCGCGCTGGCCCTCGAGCAGGGTTGCACGGCGATCGCCGCGCACTCGGGCATGGCGAACTTCTTCGATCCCGAGGACTTCTTCGCCGATCTGCTGGCCATGGTCCGCCGCTACCCGCGCTTCTACTGCGAGACGGCGGTGCTCGGCACGGCGGCGCGTTACCGCTGCCTGCCGCGCCTCCTGCGCGAACCGGAGGTCTGCGCGCGCCTGCTGCACGGCAGCGACTGGCCGTTTCCGAGCAATGCCCTCGGGCACTGGTGGCGGCTGCGCCCGAGCCGGATGCTCGCGCTCGCGAGCGAGCGCAACCTGCTCGAACGCGACATCCGGCTCAAGCTGGCGCTCGGGGTGCCTGCCGCGGCATTCGCCCGGGGCTTCGCGCTGCTCGCCGAGTGAGCGGCGCCGCGCGCGCGCGGCCGGGTCAGGGTTTCCTCGGCCCGCCGAGGTGCGTCTCGATCTGCTTCCAGATCAGCTTGCGCATCTGCCAGTTCTGCGCCGCCGAGCCGACACCGTGGCGCGAGCGCGGATAGAGCATCAGCTCGAAGTCCTTGTCGGCCTTCTGCAGCTCGTAGACCATGCGCATGCAGTTCTGCAGGTGCACGTTGTCGTCCATCGTGCCGTGCAGCAGCACGAGGTGGCCGTGCAGGTCCTTCGCCGCCTCGAGGCACGAGCTCTGCCGGTAACCCTCG
>CAZSKV010000513.1:0-3595 GCA_964607495.1 uncultured candidatus Brocadiaceae bacterium | reverse complement strand
TGGCTCGGATCCGCGGCGAGGGCCTGCGTGTAGAGCAAGGCGCCGGCGTATGCCGCCGCCCAAGGCGTGCTGATCGGGTAGGCGAGCGGGATGTCGCCGTTGGCCGTTGCCGTGCCGAGCACGAACGAGACCAGCGGCAGCGTGTGGATCGTGCCGCAGAGTCCTGGCAGGTTGGCATTGGGATCGTTGACCCCGAGCAACATCGTGACGCTCGCGGCGCCGGGAGCTCCCTTCACGTCGAAGCCGAGCTCGAGCGCGGACGCGTTCGCGCGGAAGGCGCAGCGCTGCGTGAACGCGCCGTTCGCGGTCTGGCAGCCGCCGCCGAGTCCGCGCGGGTAATCGCCATAGGCATGTGTCATCGACGAGACCCAGTCCTCCTGGTACTTGCCCAACGGGTTGTTCTCGTTCAGCACGTCGTAGAGCAACGCGTCGGTGGCGTTGTAGACGAACGGCGCGTCGAGCGGCACGATCAGATCGAAGGGTGAGGGCACGCTCGGCGCGGCCGGGTTCCAGTCCGGGAGGTTCACGCTCTTCTTCGCGAACACGGTGGTCGGGCTGCCCTTGTAGTTCGTGGCCCAGGTGTTGGTGATCGTGTTGAAGTCCGCGTGCGCCATGTAGATCGTCAGGTTGGTCGCCTTCGCAGCCCCGGCGTTCGCATTGCCGTCGCGCCGCCAGCCGATGAAGCGGATCAGCGGCATCGGCTGGTTCACGAGGTTGTTGTCGATCTGCTGGGTGCGGGTCTGCGCGGCCCAGTTGCCGAGCATGATGTCGGAACCGGAGTTGCCTTCGAAGAACTCGGCGCCGCGCGGCGAGATCCGGACCGCGGCGTAGCTCTGGGCGGGCAGCAGCGACGTGGCGAACGACAGGGCGAGCAGGGTGTGGAGAGTGCGGTGCAAGGTGTCCTCCTGGAGGGGTTGCGAGGGGGCACAGAGCGTATCCTGCGCGCCTCGTGACCCCCCAGTACGTCGAAGTCGCGCTGAACCTGCCGGTGCGCCGGGAGTTCACCTACCGCCTGCCCGAGGGCCGGGCGGCGGCGGTCGGCAGCCGCGTGCTGGTGCCTTTCCGCGGCAAGCGCTTGCCCGGGATCGTGACCGCGCTCAGCGCCCAGACCGACCTGCCCGCGGCCAAGGTGCGCGAGGTCGAGGCCGTGCTCGACGCCGAGGTGCAGCTGCCGCCGGCGCTGCTGCAGCTCGCGCAACGCATCAGCCGCGACTACGGCTGTGCCTACGGCGAAGCGCTCGATGCCATGCTGCCGGCGGCGGCCAAGCGCCGCGGCGTGCGCCGCCTGCCGCACCTCGAGATCGCGGCGCCCCGCGATCTCGCGGAGCAGGCCTGTGTCGAGCTCGAGGAGAAGCGGCCGGAGCAGGCCCGCGTGCTGCGCGCGGTGCTCGAGTACGGCGCGCCGCTCGGCGTGTTCGAAGTGCAGCGACGCACGAACACCAGCGACAGCCCGTGGCAGACGCTCGTGCGGCACAAGCTGTTGCGCAAGGTCCTGCTCGAGGAGGAGGGTCAGGACCTCGTGGTCGGCACCGGCGAGGAGATCGTGCGGCACGAGCTGAACGCCGCGCAGGCGGCCGCGACCAGCGCGATCACCGCTGCGGTCGCGGCCGGCGCCCACAGCGTGTTCCTGCTGCACGGCGTGACCGGCTCGGTCAAGACCGAGGTATATCTGCACGCTCTCGAGGCCGTGCGCGCGCGCGGCAGGACCGCGATCGTGCTCGTGCCCGAGATCTCGCTGACGCCGCAGACCGTCGGCCGCTTCCAGGCGCGCTTTCCCGACGTCGCGGTGCTGCACTCGGGACTCACCCAGGGTCAGCGCGGGCGCGAATGGCACGACCTGCTGCGCGGGCGCGCGGGGATCGTCGTCGGCGCGCGCTCGGCGCTCTTCGCGCCGCTCGCCAACCTCGGCCTGATCGTGATCGACGAGGAGCACGAGAGCACGTTCAAGCAGGAGAACTCCCCGCGCTACCACGCGCGCGAGGTTGCGATCGCGCGCGCCGAGATCGAGCAGGCGGTGGTGGTGCTCGGTTCGGCGACGCCGAGCCTCGAGAGCTACGGCCGCGCCAGGCGCGGTGTCTACCAGCTGCTCGAGCTGACGCAACGCGCCGGCAGGTCGCAGCTGCCACGGATCCTGGTCGAGGACCTGCGCCATCCCGACCGCGACGAGAAGGTCGGCGGCGTGGTGCTGACCCGCACGCTGAAGACCCTGATGAAGGAGCGCCTGGCCGCGCGCGAGCAGGTGATCCTGTTCCTGAATCGGCGCGGCTTCGCGCCCGTGCTGATCTGTCCGAAGTGCGGGACGCCGCAGAAGTGCCGCCGTTGCGATGTCAGCATGACCTGGCACAAGAAGCAGGGCCGGCTCGTCTGCCATTACTGCTGCGAGGAGCGCCGCCGTCCCGAGCTATGTCCGACCTGCCAGCATCCCGGCATGCACGAGCTCGGGCTCGGGACCGAGCGCGTCGCCGCGGTCGTGCAGCAGCTCTTCCCCGAATCCGTCGTCGCGCGCATGGATGCCGACACCATGACCGAACGCGGCGCCCACGAGCGCGTGCTGACCGCGTTCCGCAAGAAGCAGATCGACGTGCTCGTCGGCACGCAGATGCTCGCGAAGGGCCACGACTTCCCGAACGTGACGCTGGTCGGCGTGATCTCCGCCGACTCCGGCCTGTTCCTGCCCGACTACCGCGCCGCCGAGCGCACGTTCCAGTTGCTCTACCAGGTCGCCGGCCGCGCCGGCCGCGCCGACAAGCCCGGCCTCGTCGTGTTCCAGACCCTCTGCCCCGACAACTACGCGATCACCGCGGCGAGCAAGCTCGACTACGAGAGCTTCGTCCGCCAGGAGCTCGTGTTCCGGCGCGACACCGGCTATCCACCGTTCTCGCGCCTGGTCCGCGTGCTCTTCGAGTCGCGTGATCTCGGCCTCGCGATGCGCAAGGCCCAGGCCGTCGCCCAGGGCCTGCTCGGCCTCGAGGCGGTCGAGCCCCTCGGCCCAGCACCCGCGATCCAGGCCCGCATCCAGGACCGCCACCGCGTGCACATCGTCGTCAAGTGCTTCACGCAGGCCGCATTCCAGCTCGCGATGGCCCGCCTCGGCACCGTCGAGGACCTCGCCGACCACAAGCTGCGCGTGACCCTCGACGTCGACCCCGGGCCTTTACTTTGAGGCGGACGTGGCTACCGTGCGCACTCCCACAGGTCGGGGCGTGGCGCAGACTGGTAGCGCACTTGCATGGGGTGCAAGGGGTCGGAGGTTCAAATCCTCTCGCCCCGACCAATCTTGAACCCCTGCCGGTGCGGACTTTGCTGGCAACCTGATGCGCGTGCGCCAGCGCGGCTTCCTCAGGGAATCGAGCGGCCGGCCGCTCATGCCAGGTGGTCCCGCATGCCCGGCCCTTGACTCACCAACCTCAGGCCGAAGGGCCATCTCGCCGTCGACAAGAGCTGGACGCGCGACTGACAGCCCCTGCGGAGCGACTCAGCACCTTGCGGTAGCGTAGGCAGCATCCGGTTGCAGGGCAGTGCAGGTTCGGACCGCCAGGGTCTCGGCTGTGGTAGGTTCAGCAATGGACACCTACCCATGACACTGCACCACACT
>CAZSKV010000512.1:0-3463 GCA_964607495.1 uncultured candidatus Brocadiaceae bacterium | reverse complement strand
TCTACGAAACCGACTACTGGGTGCTCTCGCTCAAGGCGGACGACTGGGCGGACAAGAAGATCCACGAGTTCGAGCAGGGCAAGATCAAGTCGCTCGCGGTCCGCAACCTCAAGGGCGAGGTCGCGTTCGCCAAGGACAAGGCCACCGACACCGAGTGGAAGGCGACCAGGAAGCCCGACGGCGTCGGTGCCGTCCGCCAGCAGGAAGTGAACAACATCGTGTCGCGCTTCATGCGCGTCGATGCCGCGAGGTTCCTGGGTCCGCTCGCGCAGCACGATGCCGAGATGGGCAAGCTCGGCTTCACCCCCGGGGACTTCGAGATCACGGCGACGGTCGAGGACGGTACCGCGACCAAGACCTACCGCATGCTGATCGGCAAGAAGATCGCCGACAAGGCCGAGTACTACGCGAAGGCCGAGGGCTGCGTGTTCCTGTTCGCGCTGCCCGACTGGGCGGTCTCGAGCTACGAGAAGGACCCGAAGGACCTCTTCGATCCGGCGGCCCCGGCCAGTCAGCCGAGTTCGGCGCCCGCGTCGCAGAATGCGACTGGCTCCCAGCCGGCTGGCAACGGCGAGAAGCGGAACGGCTGAGCCCGCAGCTCTCAAGAACCTGCGCGGTCCTGCCGACACCTGGGGCAATCTCCTCCTTCTGAAGGGGCCGGGCCGCGCCGGGATCTCCGGGTGGCCCGGCCCCTTTTTTTCTGCGACCCGCGGCCGCGGCTCCGCGATTTCGTAGCATCCTGCCTGCGTGTCTGCAGCCGATCCGATCCGCACCCTGCTTCGCGAAATGGACCGCCGCTCGCGGGCGGTGGCGGCCCTCGGCGTGGCGTTCCGGCAGGGTCTGCTCTGTGCCGCGGCGCTGTGGCTGCTGCACGGGCTGTTCCCGGCGGCCCTGCCGGCGGCGCTGGCGCTGAGCGGGGCCTGGATCGCCCTCGCCGCCGGTCTGGCCTTCGCGACCGGCGGCCTGCCCCCGCTCGGAGCCGATCGGCTGCTGGGCCTCGCCGACCAGCTCGCGACCTGGGAAGAGAGTGCGGACCGGGCGACGCCCTGGCGCGAGTGGCTCGGCGTCGAACTGCGGCGCGCGATCGCGGCGTTGCCCGCCGAACGGCGGCGCCGCGCGCTGGTGCCGCGCCTGGGCCCGTGGCGCTATGCCCTGCCGATCCTGATCGTGCTGTGGCTGCTCGAACTCTCGGCCCCCCTGCCGTGGCGGGGCCTCGGCCCGCGCGCTGGGGGCGGCGCACCGCAGGCAGGGTCCGGCGAGACGCAGGCCAGGGGCGAGCGCCCGGCGACGCGGCCGCGTCCGGAGCGACCCGAGCCCGAGCAACCCGAGTCACGCCCCGAGCCGCCGGCGTCGGAGCCGGCCCGCAAGCCTCTGCTCGATCTGCGCGCCGAGGATGCGTTCACGGTGCCGGCCTTCGTGGCCGACGGACCCACGCGCAAGGCCCTGGTGCCGATCGCGCTCGCCGACCAGGAGAGTGGCGGCGGCGCTGGCGCCGCGGGTGGCGGCGCCGGGGCCGCGATCGACCCCCGGCAGGTGCAGGGCGAGTACCAGACCCGCCTCGAACAGGCGATGCGCAAACGCCGCGTGCCGGAAGCCGAGCGTCCGATCGTCCGCCGTTACTTCGAGCGGCTGGCCGAGGACAAGCGATGACCGCGGTGTTCGATCCGCGCTTCCGCGGCCTGCTCGGCGAGATCGTGCGCCGTGCTCCGGCCGTGCGCGGTGGTCGCGACCGCGAAGCCAGGGCCAGGCGGCGGGTCGCCGCGGGCAGCGGCACGTTCTCCGGGCACCGGGCCTACGGCGTCGGCGAGGATCTGCGGCTGGTCGACTGGAACGTCTACGCGCGCTCCGGCGAGCTCTACCTGAAGGTGCTCGAGGCCGAGGACCGGCGCACGTTGACGATCCTCGTCGACCGCAGTCCGAGCATGACCACCGGAACGCCGCAACGGCTGACCGGTGGCTTGCGGCTGGCCGCGATCCTCGGCGCGCTGGCGCTCGCGCGTCTCGACGGCCTGCATCTCGTGCTCGGGCCGCGCGAGCACCACGTGTTGCAGGGTGCGCGCTCGCTCGAGCTCATGCTGCGCCTGCTGGCCGCCGCGAATGTCGCCACCGTGCCGCCGCTCGACCTGGCGATGGCGCCGCTCGACCACGGCTGGCTGGGCGCGATCGCCTGGATCTCGGACTTCGCGGTGCCGCAGGAGTACTCGTCCGCGCTGCGGCTGCTGCGCCGCCATGGCCGGACCTGCACCGGTTACCTGCCGGTCGTCGCCGAGGACGAGCACCCGTTCGCCGACGGCTGGGTCGTGTTCGTGGATCCCGAGACCGGGCGCGAAGAACGGCTCGAGGTCGATGCCCGACTGCGTGCCGCGATGGAGCAGGAACTCCGGCACCTGGCTCGCCGGCAGGCTTCCGAGTTCCGGGCCGTGGGCTACCCGCTGGTGCGGATGCGGCTGCCCGCCGAGCACGACTTCCGCCTTGCGGCCTGGTGGGACGGCACGTGGCGCTCGTCGATCTGAGTGCTCCGGAACGGCTGCTCTGGCTGCTCGCGCTGCCGCTGCTGTGGCTGCTGGCCCGGCCCCTGCGCCCGCGGACGCAGCTGCTGACCCCGCATCTGCAGCAGTGGCTCGCGGCCCGCGATCGGCTCGGCCGGCGGCGGATCCGCTTTCCGAGACTGCGCTACCTGCTGCTGGCGGCGGCCTTTTGCGCCGGCGCGTTGGCGTTCGCGGGCGCGCGCACGGGCGCGCGCGCTGGTCCGACCCGTCTCGTCGTGTTGCTCGACACCACGGCCAGCATGGCGGCGGTGACCGGAACCGGCGTGACGGCCTTCGCCGCCGCCGTCGCGCGCGTGCGCAGCCAGCTGCTCGCACTGCCGCGGGAGATCCGCGTCGCCGTCGATCTGGTCGGTGCCGAGGTCACGGTGCTGGATGGCGACGCCGAGGCGATCCTGCGCCGGCTCCCGGTGGCTCCGGCCGGACGCAGTGGTCTCGACCTGGTCCAGCTCGCCGACCAGCTCGCGGCCGCCGACACGGCGGTCTGGTGCGTGACCGATGGCCAGATGCTGCGCACGGCGCCGGCGCGCGCGGCCCTGGCCCTCGTCGGCCGGTCGGTGGCCAATGCCGGGATCGTCGGGCTCGAAGTCGAGGATCGCTGGCCGCTGCCCGAGATCACGTTCACGGTCACGCTCGCAAACCTCGCGGCGACCGCGCGCGCAGGCGCCCTCCGCCTCTCGGGCGGGGTCGAACCGCTCCCCGAGCAGACGCTGGACCTGACCGCGGGCGAGACGCGCACGCTGCGCGTCGCCGCACGCCGGGCCGCGGGGGGCGAGGTCACGCTCTCGCTCGGCGGACCGGCCGACGCGCTGCCGGCCGACGATCAGGTGGTGGTCACCGTGCGGCCGCCGGCCCAACCCGATCTCGCGTGGCTCGCCGACACGGACGACCCGCGCATGCTGCGCGCGGCGGCCGCG
>CAZSKV010000511.1:0-4237 GCA_964607495.1 uncultured candidatus Brocadiaceae bacterium | reverse complement strand
CGAGCTGGGCCTCGCCGACGCGGCCTGGATCGTGCGCGGCACGGCGGCGGACCTCGCGCTCACGCTCGCGCCGGCTCAGGCCCGGGGTCCGCTGCTCGAAGCCCTCGCGCGCGAGCAGAATCCCTACGTGTACCGGCGCCTGCACGAAGCCGCGCTCGGACTCACGCATGCCGCCGTGCGTCTCGCACCCGAAGGCGAAAACGATCCCAAGATGCGCGCCGCGCTCGCCGCGGCGTGGAAGGAGGCCTGGAAACCTTGATCCTCGTGACCGGCGGCGCCGGCTACATCGGGTCGCATGCCTTGCTCGCGCTGCGCGAGCGGCAACGCGACGTCCTCGTCCTCGACGACCTCTCCGAGGGGCACCGGGGGGCCCTGCGCGGCGCCCCGTTGGTGGAGGCATCGATGCTGGATGCCGCTGCGGTCGAGCAGGTGTTCGCGACGCACCGGATCGACGCGGTCATGCACTTCGCCGCCAGGTGCTACGTCGGCGAATCGGTGCGCGAGCCCGGCCTCTACTACCGGGCGAACGTGCTCGGGACCCTGCATCTGCTCGAAGCCATGGTGCGCCACGGCTGCAAGCGCTTCGTCTTCTCCTCGACCTGTGCCACGTATGGCGAACCGGAACGCCAACCGATCACGGAGGAAGCCGCGCAGGCGCCGGTCAATCCCTACGGCGAGACCAAGCTCGTGTGCGAGCGCATGTTGCGGGACTTCGCGCACGCGCACGGGATCGATGTCGTGGCCCTGCGCTACTTCAACGCGGCGGGCGCCGATCCCGGCGGCCTGATCGGTGAGGACCACGCTCCCGAGACGCACCTGTTGCCGCTCGTGCTCGGCACGCTGCTCGGACAGCGACCCGTGATCACGGTGTTCGGCGCCGATTACCCGACGCGCGACGGCACGTGCATCCGCGACTACGTGCACGTCACGGATCTGGCGGAGGCGCACGTGCTCGCATTGCTGGCGATGGAACGGGGCGAACTCCGCGGCATGCACGCGTTCAACCTCGGCAACGAGCTGGGGACGAGCGTGCTCGAGGTCATCGCCAGTGCCGAGCGCGTGACCGGCAAGCCGGTGCCAACGGCAATCGGCCCGCGGCGGCCCGGGGATCCGCCGGTGCTGGTCGGCAGCTCGGCGAAGATCAAGCGCGTGCTGGGCTGGCAGCCGCGCCATGCCGCGATCGACCAGATCGTCGCCACGGCCTGGGCCTGGCACCGTGCCCATCCGGCCGGGTTCGGCGAGGGGCACCGGGTCTGAGTCATCGCCGGCGGAGCAGTGGCCGGCGGTGGCCCGAATCGTGGCGCACGGCTCGCTCGCGCCCGGGGCTTTGCCTACGCTGCGCGCCGATGCCGACCGCTCGTTCCGCACTGATCGTCCTCGCGACCATGTGCAGCTGCGAGTCCTGGGTCAGTTTCGCGACGCACGTGCAGGAGTTCGATGCGGTCACGCAGCGAGGCGGCCGCAACGACGAGCCGGAGCGCGTCGAGTACGACGAGAACCCCTCGCACTTGCCTGGCGTCGTGCGCAAGTTGGAGGCGATCGAACTCGGACACCTGCTGCGCGCGCTCTTCGAGATCGAGCCGACCCGTGCCCCCGAAGAGAACCCATCGGGGGCCGCGCGGGAACACCTCGAGTACATGGTGGACAAGGCAGGCCACGACCTCTACTGCGTGGGTGTCGTCGCCAACCGCGCGCTGTGGCTCGCGGCAAGCGACGAGTACCCGCTGAACGTCGCGCAGGCAGTGCAGGCCGTCGGCGTGATGATGCAGACGCTCGCGATCGATCCGGCGCGGGTGCCGTTGCCGGGCCCGGACAGCCCCGAGCAGCAGCGGGCCGTTGCCGATGCGATCCGCGACCTCGAGGCCGGCTGGCCGGCGAGCCGGACGGCTGAGACCTTCACGCCCGCCGTCCGCGCGCGCTACGCCCAGGCCCTGCAGCAGCTCAGTGCGCACCCGCTGCCGCAGCGCAAGCACCAGCGGGGCGTGATCCGCGCCCTGACCGAGGCCTGGCGGAGCGAGCCGAACGGCGAACTCCGGGCCGCGGCCGAATCCGCGCTGCGGCGTGCCCTCGCCTACGGCCTCACGACCGGCCTGTGTGACGCCATGCGGCTCGAGCTGCCCCGCGCCGACCAGCGTGGCCGCCGCCCGCTGCGCGACTTCCCGCTGGCGCGGATCGCCGCGATCCGCTGGTTCCACGTGCTCTCCGGACCGGCGGCCACGCCGCAACTGCTGGCGCGCATCTCGCGCCCCGCTTCGCGCACGCTGAACTCGGCGCAACGCTACGATCCGAACGGGCTCGTGCGCCTGGCCCTGATCCGCGTGTGTGCGCAGGTTTCGCCGGCGATCGCGACCATGAGCTTCGAAGGCGGCCCGGCCCCGGTCGAGTTCCTCTACGAGGTCTGCTCCGGCGATCCGGACGAGGGGTTGCGCGTGATCGCCCTCGAAGGTCTCGCCCTCGCGCTCGGCCGGCCGGTCGATTTCGACCCGAACTGGGCGGATCTGTTCTGGCGCGACTTCGTCGCCACCAGGGGGCGCGCATGATCACGCGCTACCTCACGGATTCGCTGCGCTACGACGGCACGCAACTGCGCGCGCACTGGATCCTGCGCACGACCGGGATCTGCGGCGACGCCCTCGTGGCGTGGCGCGGACCGTGCCGGGTCCACACCGACGAGATCGCCGATCTCGCCGACGTGGCCGGACCTGGCATCGCCGGGGACGACATGCTGCACTTCCTGTGGGAGCGCTTCGACGACTGCGACCTCGAACGGGCGGTGCTGCGCCAGCGCCTCATGAGCGCGATCGCGCGCGAGGTCCTGGTCGAACTGGCGCCCACGGCGCCGGTCCTGCGGCTCGGCGACGACCTGCACGTCGGACCCGGCAAGCTCTCGATCTCCATCGCGACCAGGAGCCTCGTGTCGACCTTGATCCACTTCGCCGTGAACGTGACGAACTCGGGCACGTCCGTGGCCACCGCGGCGCTGGCCGATCTGGGCGTCGAGCCGCGCGACTACGCCGAACGGCTGCTGGCTCGGGTCGGCGCCGAGATGGAGTCCGTGCAGACCGCGCGCGCCAAGGTCCGAGGACGGGACGAAGCATGAAGAAGCGCCTGATCGGCCTCGGCAAGCTGCTCTTCGTCGTCGGCCTGATGGCTCTCGTGTTCTCGAAGATCCAGTGGCATGACGCGCGTGTCACCAGCTCCGCGACCGGGGCCGAGACGACGGCCACGGGCCGGATCGAAGGACCGTGGGAAGCCGACGAGATCCGGTTCCGCGACCGGCTGCCCGATGGCACGCTCGCGCCGGCCGTGGTCTGGCGGCGCGGGGTCCAGGCCGACGGCGCGACGGTCGGGTTCACGCAGGGCTTCCTGACCTACCTGCGCAACCTCGATCCCGGCCTGTTCGCGCTCGGAGCCCTGGCCTACTTCTGCACGGTCGTGTTGTCAGGGGTCCGCTGGTGGTGGCTCCTGCGCGCCAACCAGCTCGAGGTGTCGCTCTGGGAAGCGCAGCGCTTCACCTGGATCGGCCTGTTCTTCAACAACGTGGTGCCGGGCAGCACCGGCGGCGATCTGGTCAAGGCGATGTACATCATGAAGCACTGCCCGGGCGCGCGCATCGTCGCGCTCGTGTCGGTGATCATCGATCGCGTGATGGGCCTGGGCTCGCTCGCGCTGCTCGCCGGGATCGTCGTGCTCTTCGCGCTCGACCGCTTCGGCTTCCTGGCCCTCGTGATCTGGGCCGTGCTGATCGGCGTGTCGCTGGTCGGCGTGATCGCCTTCAGCCGCCGGCTGCGCGAGTTGGTGCGGCTCAGCCATCTGCTGAACCGCTTGCCGGCCCGGCTCTCCGGCCTGCTGAAGCGGGTCGACCAGGCCGTGTTCTACTACCGCTCGCAGGTGCTCGGCGTGATCGCGTGGACCGTGGGCGGCATGCTGATCCACGTCGGCGCCTGCCTGTCCGTGCTCTGCATGGGGGAGGCGCTCGGCGTCGGCCTGCCGACGCTCGACTACTTCGTGCTGATCCCGCTCGCGAACCTGGTCTCCGCCGTGCCCATCGCGCCGAACGGCTGGGGGCTCGGTGAGGCGCTCTACGGGTTCCTGTTCAAGAACTATGGCGCCTATGCGCTCGGTGGCGGTGCCGCCGCCGAGGCGATCATGGGCACGCGCGGCGTCGCGCTCTCGGTCCTGTTCCGCCTGCACGTGACCGCGTGGTCGCTCCTCGGCGGGATCGCCGCGCTCCTCG
>CAZSKV010000510.1:0-4505 GCA_964607495.1 uncultured candidatus Brocadiaceae bacterium | reverse complement strand
CGCGCGCAATGCGCGGATGTTTGTCCAGGTTCGAGCGGCCGAATCGGCGGCAACTCTGGATGAGTTGCATAGATTCGGTCGCGCGAAGATGGGCGAAGAGACGCGCGTTCCGCGCGAACGAGTCCCGTGACGCAGACTCCTGGGCTCGGCGCCGGCCCAGAGCGCAGCCGCAAGGCCGCTTGCGCGCTGCGCGGACTTGCCACCCCTGCCCCCCCCTCTTCCCGGCCCGCGCGGCGCCTGCTATAGAGACTGGCTCGAACGACGAACCAACCGCGCACGGTGCTGGGGCTGCGTCCGCTCCGCCCGTGCGCCTCTTGCAGGCAAACCGATGGCGACCAAGACCGTTGCTGGCAAGAAGTCGACTCCAGCCCGAAAGCGGGCTGCCGGAGCGACTTCGGCCAAGCCCGTGACCAAGAAGACCCCGGCCAAGAAGCGGACCAGAGTCTCTCCGCTGCTCGTCGAGGGACCCGAGTCGACGATGGCGATCCCGCGTGCGGTCGCCGGCTACGACGAAGACGACGTGATGCTCTCGGGCGGACCCGTGACTGGACGGGGCTTCGGCCGCTGCGGCGGCCGGGTGCTGGCCAGCCGGCTCGAACAGCAGCTCTGCATGCTCTTGTCCCGCAACGGCATCACGCACAGCCACTCGCCGCGGCATTTCGAGGTTCGCTACAAGGAACCGGCGGCCGACATGAGCAAGAACGAGCAGAGCCGCAACGTCGCTGCCTACGCGCCGATGATCGTGCTGCGTGGCCGTGGGCGGGAGGGCAAGACGGTCGTGATCGAGGCCTCGGGCGAGGCAGAGAGCCCCGTTCTGCCGAAGATCCGCGCCTTCCGGCGCATTTACGGCATCGAGTTCTACCTGATCTTCGTCGCCCCGGAGGAGGTGCTCGACGAGATCTCGGTCGATCTCTACGACGAGTCCTGCACGACGAACGACATCGGCACGCTGATCAACCGGCTGGCCGATTGAGGCGGTCCGGCGCCGGATTCCTCGGCCGGATCAGTGACCCGCCTTGGCATGGCCGGGGGTTGGTCGCTATCTTCCTCGCCCCCCCTGAATCAGGAACCCGGCGAAATTGACGCAGCCATCTCTCGTCAGCCTAGCTCTCTCCGGCCAGCTCGGCCCTCTCGAGTCCGCCTGGTCCAACGCCACGGACAACCCTGGAGAGCTGACCCCCTACTGCCAGACGATCGAGATCCTGTGTGGTCAGGACATGGCCGCGAAGGCCGTGCACCTCGCGAACGCGATGGTCGAGGCCCTGGCGAGCAAGGGGCGCACTCGCGATGCCTCGACGCTCGCGATGGCCGTCGTCAAGGTCGGCGCGCAGAACGAGCACCTGCTGAAGCGCCTCTTCGCGCTCTTGGAGCAGGACTTCGGCACGACCGAGTGGTTTCCGATCCTGCGCGACCTCGCGCAGCTGCGCACCGACAACCTGACGCGCGAAGCCTTCGAGTCGTTCGAGAATCTGCGCCGGTTCACGCGTGGCCACGTGGTCTACCACCGCAGCGGCTGGGGTGAGGGTGTGGTCGAGGAGTTCCGGCCGGAGTCGCGCGAGGTCGTCGTGACCTTCGCCGGCGGCCGCCGGGTCGACCTGCCGCTCAAGTCGGCAATCGACAGCCTGCAACCGCTCGCGGACGACGACCTGCGCACGATGCGGCTCCTGCACAAGGAGGAGCTCGAACGGCTCGCCGAGAGCGATCCGGCCCTGCTGATCCGCAAGGCGGCGAAGATGTACCGCGGCAAGATCACGAGCGGCGAGCTCAAGGACGTGCTCACGCCCTCGGTCGTCCCGACCAGCAAGTGGAACTCCTTCTGGAAACGGGCGCGGGCCGCGGCCGCGCACGATCCCTACCTGCTGGTCGAGGGGAACACCTCGCGCCCGACGATCGTGCTGCGCAAGAAGCCGGTGTCGTTCGGTGACGAGGCCCGGGCCGCGGTGCGCCATGCCGACGATCTCGGCGGCGAGATCGCGATCCTGCGCGACTACCTCGCGCGCTGCCCGGACGAGGTCGGCAAGGAGACGGTGCTGGGACTGGTCAAGGAGCGGGTCGAACTCGCGATCTCCGGCCAGATGCCGCAGGCCAGCCACGCGCACATCCTCGACGGCATCCTGATGCTCGAGGAGCACGGCAAGAAGACCAGCAAGCCGGCCGCCGACGAACTCCGCCTGATGCTCTGCGGTGACTCGGGGCAGACCTTCCAGCCCGAGGCCTTCGACAAGCTGGCGACCCAGGAAGCCGCCGAACACGCGGTAACGCTGCTCAAGCAGGCGCTCGGCGAGAAGTGGGCGGACCTGTGCATCGACGGACTGCAGCGCTTCCCGATCAGCGTGCTGGAGCTGGTGGTCGAGATGCTGGCCAACGATGGCCACGCCCCGCGCCTCCTCAAAGTCTGGAACGAGGTCGTGCCCTTCCCGCGCCGCTACCCGCACCACACCTTCCTGCTCGGCAAGCTCTACGCCGAGGGCGGGTTCAAGGACGCACCCGGCGCCCCCGACGCGATCAACGTCGCGCGGGTGATGCTCCACCTGGCCCGCACCCTCGCCGGGGAGCGCAAGGGCAGCGTCGAGAAGGGCCGCCTGATGACGCGCATGGTCACGCTGCTGGCCGGCAAGAAGTCGTTCCTCGCGAAGGTCCTCGAGTCGATCGACAAGGACAATCTCGCCGACTTCCTCGGCATCGCCGAGCGCGGCGGCGAGGACTTCCCGCAGGAGATCACCGACCTGATCCTGCGCGCCGTCTCCAACAAATACCCGGAGATCACCGCGCGGCCAGACAAGCCGTTCTGGGAGCAGGAGAAGATCTACGTGACCTCGGTCGGGCTGCGGCGGCAGAAGGAGATCTACCGCGTGCTGGTCGAGGAGAAGATCCCCGAGAACGCGAAAGCGATCGGCGCCGCGGCCTCCCTCGGCGACCTGTCCGAGAACAGCGAGTGGGAAGCCGCGCACGAGGAGCAGCGCAACCTGACCTCGCGCGCGATGGAGATGGACGCGATGCTCAAGCGCGCGCGCCTGATCGAGGACCAGCAGTCGCCCGAGGACATGGTCGCGCCGGGAACGCGGATCACGCTGGTCACGCCAGCCACCGGCCACACCCGGACCTACCAGGTGCTCGGTCCGTGGGACGTGACGAGCGAGGACATCCTCAACTACATGGCGCCGATGGCCAGGTCCTTGCTGGGCAAGCGCGCCGGCGAGACCGCGACGATCGAGACCCCGCACGGCCCCGAAGAAGTGCGGATCGAGACCGTCGAGAAGCTGTTCTGAGGGATGCACACGCTCCGGCTCGAGCGCGCAGCGCAGGGCCACGTCGTACTCGACCACGTCGCGGGACACGGCCCGGCCTGGGTCTACCTGCACGGGCTCGCTTCGGTGCGGGCCGGGGAGAAGAGCCAGGCGCTCTTCGCCCGGGCGCGGGCGCGCGGAAGGGCCTGCGCCCGCTTCGACTTCCGCGGCCACGGTGAGTCATCGGGCCGGATCGAGGACATGACGATCACCGACCTGCTGCACGACACCGAGGCAGTGCTCGACGGGATCGGCCCGAGCGTGCTGGTCGGCTCCTCCCTCGGCGGCCTGATCGCGGCCTGGACCGCGGCGCGGCGGCCCGACCTCGTCCGCGGCCTGCTGCTGCTCGCGCCCGCGTTCGGGTTCCTGGGGCGCATGGCGACGCATCGCCGGCAGGACGGCCTCGTGCTGATCGAGAGCGCGCACACGACGATCCGCGTCCACGAGCGCGCGCTCGCGGACGCGGCCGGCTACGACGAGCGGGAACTTCCAGCGCGGATCCCGCAGCAGGTCGTGGTGGTGCACGGCGAGCACGACGACGCGGTGCCGGTCGCCGAGAGCGAGCGGTTCTTCGCCCGGCTGCCGCATGCACACAAGAAGCTCTGGGTCGTGCCGGGCAGCGACCACCGCCTGAACGGCCCGATCGAGGCGATCCTCGATCTGCTCGAAGCGGAGCTGCCATGACCCCTGGACTCGAACGCCTGCAGACCCCGGCCCTGCTCGTGGACCTCGACGTGGCCCGGCACAACGTCTGCCACATGCTCGCGCTGGTCGGGGGCGACCCGGCGCGCTGGCGACCGCACACGAAGAGCAGCAAGATCCCGCAGGTCCTCGCATTGCTGCTCGCCGCGGGCGTCACCAAGTTCAAGTGCGCGACCACGCGCGAAGCCAAGGTCATGCTCGACCTGGCCGGCACGCAACCGATCGACCTGCTGGTCGCGATGCCGCTCCACGGCGCGAACCTCGCCCGCCTCGCCGCGCTGGCGGCGGACTGTCCGCAGCACCGGCTCGCGGTGCTGACCGAGGACATGGAGCACGCCCGCAGCGTGCGGACCACCAGCGACCGGCTCGGGCTCTTCGTCGACCTCAATCCGGAGATGGACCGGACCGGCATCCCGCTGCGCGACCGCACCAGGATCCGGGCGACGCTCGGCGCCGCCGGCCCGGCAGTGCGCGGACTGCACTTCTACGAAGGCCACGTGCGCGCGCCCGCCGGGG
>CAZSKV010000509.1:0-3378 GCA_964607495.1 uncultured candidatus Brocadiaceae bacterium | reverse complement strand
TCCGGTGATGTAGTTGGCGGAATCACTGCATAGGAATCTGACGGCCCCCGCGACGTCCTCGGGCGTGCCGAAGCGCTGCAAGGGGATCTGCTGCATCGCCTGCGCCCTGACCTCCTCGGCAAGGCCGGCGGTCATGTCGGTGCCGATGAAACCGGGGGCGACGACGTTGACCGTGACGCTGCGTGAACCGAGTTCTTGGGCCAGGGATTTCGACAGGCCGATCAGACCCGCCTTGCTGGCGGCGTAGTTGGCCTGCCCCGCGTTGCCGGTCAGTCCGACGACGGACGCGATGTTGATCATCCGCCCGAACCGGGCCTTGGCCATCGGCCGGGCAAAGGTCCGGCTGGTCAGGAACGCGCCGCGCAGGTACACCGCGAGCACCTTCTCGAAGTCCTCGGTGCTCATGCGCAAGAACACCCCATCGCGCGTGATCCCGGCGTTGTTGACCAGGAAATCGAGTCTCCCGGACTCCGCCAGGATCTGCTTGCCCAGGCTGTCGACGAAGGTCTCGTCGGCGACGTCCCCGGCCAGCGCGGTGGCCGCCCCGCCTGCTTCGCGGCAGCGGGCCAGCGTGCCTTCGCAACCGCCAGGCGTCGTCGAGACGCAGTAGACCTTCGCCCCGGCCTGCGCGAGGGCGAACGCGATCGCCTGGCCGATGCCGCGCGAGGCACCGGTGACCAGGGCGACCCGGCCCGAGAATTCGCGTTGTGTCATGTCACCACCGCATCAGGAAGTGGCCCCAGGCGAGGCCGGCACCGAACGCGCACACACAGATGATCTTCCCGGGCTCGAGGCGGCCCTCGTCCCGGGCCTCGGTCAACGCGATCGGCACCGAGGCCGCCGAGGTGTTGCCGTACTTCGCGATGTTCGAGAAGAAGAGCGCGTGCGGCAGATCGAGACGGTCGGCGGCGGCTTCGATGATCCGCTGGTTGACCTGATGCGGAACGACCAGCCCCAACTGTTCGTACCCGTACGGCTCCATCGCCCGCTCGACCACGTCGGCGAACGTCGAGACGGCGAATCGGAACACCTTGGTCCCACCCATCTTCATGTAGTGGAGACGGCGGTCGATCGAGTCGTGCGAAGCCGGCACGCGTGAGCCGCCGCCCGGCACGGCCAGCATGTCGAGGTTCCCACCCTGCATCTTGATCGACCCCGACAGGATCTCGCCGCGGCCCCGGGCGCGCTCCAGCGAGGTGAGGACCGCCGCGCCGGCCCCGTCCCCGAAGAGCACGCAGGTGTTGCGGTCCTGGTAGTCGAGGATCGAGGAAAGCTTCTCGGCGCCGATCACGAGCACGGTCTGGTAGGCGCCCGTGGCCACGAATTGGGCTCCGGTCTGCACGCCGAAGACGAAGCCGGAACAGGCTGCCGAGATGTCGAAGCCACCGGCGCGCGTCGCTCCGATGTTGTAGGCCACCGCACAGGACGTCGCCGGGAACGGCTGGTCGCCGGTGACCGTGCAGACCAGCACGAGGTCGATGTCCATCGGCTCGATCCCCGCATCGGCGAGCGCGCGGCGCGCCGCCGCAGTCGCAAGATCGCTCGTGAACTCCTGCGGCCCGGCGATCCGGCGCTCGCGGATCCCCGTGCGCTGCACGATCCATTCGTCGCTGGTGTCGACCATCTGCTCGAGATCGGCGTTCGTGAGGCGCCGTTCGGGAAGGTAGCAGCCAAGCCCCGCGATCCCGACGCGGATCGGTGCGGTCATAGTGAGGGCTCGGTTGCGGCAGCCCGAACTGCGGCGACGATGTGCTGGTTGACGTCGGCGCCAACCGCCTTGCTGGCGAACTGGATCGCGTTGCGGATCGCCCGCGCGTCGGAGCGGCCGTGGCAGATCGTGACGATGCCCTCGACCCCGAGCAGCAGCGCGCCGCCGTACTCGGAGTAGTCGACGCGTTGCTGGATCCTGCCGAGCACGGACTTGCGCAGCTCGGGAGCGACCTTGGCTTCCTCCATGAACTTCGCGGTCGTGCGCAGCATGTACTCCGCGCAGCCCTCGCTCGCCTTGAGCAGCACGTTGCCCACGAAACCGTCGCAGACGATCACGTCGCAGACGCCACGGAACACGTCGACGCCCTCGATGTTGCCGAGGAAGTGGATCGGCGCACCCTTGAGCAGCTGCGAGACTTCCTTGGCCAGCGGGTTGCCCTTCCCTTCTTCCGACCCGATGTTCATCAGGCCGACCCGCGGCTTCGCGGTGCCGAAGGTGTCGTGATGGTAGGCGGCCCCCATCAGCGCGTAGTGGAACAGATGCTGGGGCTTGGGTTGCGGGTTCGCGCCGACGTCGATCACGACGAAGGGCCCGCCCTCGCCCTGGATCGTCACCGCGATCCCCGGGCGGCGGATCCCCTCGAGGCAACGCAGCCCGACCGTCGCGGCCGCGACCACTCCCCCGGTGCTGCCCGCGCTCACGAAGGCATCCGCCTGCTTGTCCTTGACCAGGCCGATGCCGATCGCGATCGAGTTGCGCGGCTTCTTGCGCATCGCGTCGACCGGGGAGTCGTGCGGCGTCAGGACGTCGGGGGCATCGACGCAGGGGAAGCGCTCGGGCGGCAGGCCCCGCTGTCTGGCTTCCGCGCGCACCTGGGCCTCCGGGCCGAGGAGGATGACCTGCGTGTCCTGGTCTCCGGCTTCGGCCAGGAGCTTCGCCCCGTCGAGGATCGCGCCCGGGGCATGGTCACCCCCCATCACATCAAGTGCTACCCGGATCAAGGTGGGACTTCGGTATGGGTCAAGCGAGCGGGAAGGACGATCAGCGCGCGCATCGGCGCGGGATGCTAGCGCCGCCGTGGCGGCCCTGCATGGACTCAGGCACCGCTGGCGGCGACCACCTGCTTGCCGCGGTAGTGACCGCAGGCAAAGCAGATGTGGTGCGGCTTGATCGTGGCTCCGCAGTGGACACAGCGGACGAACTGGTCGAGCTCCAGCGCCTGCGTGGCGCGGCGCCGATCCCGGCGGCCCTTGGAATGGCGTCGTTTCGGATTAGGCATAGGATTCGGACCAGGCGCCCGGACTGGGCACTCTGGGCGGCGAAAAGGGCGAGGACTCTACGGTGAGGCTCTCGGAAGTCAACCGGACGCATGGCCCGGCGCAGAGCCCGGTCAGCCCGCGCCGAGCAGACGCTCCGCCAGTGCTTTCGCCTCGGGGATCTTCGCGAGGTCGTTGCCCTTGCCTTGGGCCAGTTCGGGGCGGCCGCCACCTCCCCCTCCCAGGACCTGCGCGACCTGCTTGACCAGGTCACCGGCCTTCCACCTGCCGACGAGCTCCTTCGATACGGCAGCACCGACGAGCACTTCGCCGCCCCCGGCGGCGAGCACGACCCCGGCGAAGGGAGCCAGCTTCTGGCTGGCCCGCTGCAGCAGCTCCTGCACTTCCTTC
>CAZSKV010000508.1:0-5355 GCA_964607495.1 uncultured candidatus Brocadiaceae bacterium | reverse complement strand
CCCGGTTCTGCTCGTGCCAGAGCCAACTCGAGAGTTCATGGTCGCCCATGACCTGGTAGCGCTTGCGCAAGGCGGCGATCCGCAGTGCGTCCTCGTGGCGCACGAGGTGCCAGGCGGCCAGGGCCGCGTAGTCGGCGGCGTCGAGCTCGTCGAGCTGCTGCGTCGCCGCGAACACCTGGATCGCCTCGTCCAGCCTGCCGCGTTCGGCCAGCAGGTATCCGAGTGCACGCCGCCACTCGCTCGCGACCTTGCCGGGCACGATCCAGGCACGCAGGTGCTGCTCCGTGGCCGCGCCGCGATCGAGCGCCACGAGCAGGCGGAAGAGCGCATGGCGGGCGTCGAACGCGGCTTCGCCACGGCCGGCGAGCTCCTCGAGAGTCTTGACCGCGCGGTCGGTGAGGTCTGCCGGTGACCGGCGGTGCACCGCGACGTGGCTGAGCACGAGCACGGCGCGTTCCCGCAGCAGGCGTGCGGTGGGGTCGTCCGCGGGGAGCTGCAGGGCCGCGGTCAGCACTTCCCTGGCCTCGCCCTCGCGCGCCTTCCAGTCGCCCGCGAGCTCCGCCAGCCAGCACGCCCGCTCGAGCGCGAACCAGGGCCGCGCGAGGGGATCGGCATCGGCGCCGAGCTGCAGGAAGCGCGTCGCGAGCGCCGTCCGGCTGGCCGCGCGCGCCGCCGTGGTCCTGGTCTTGAGTTCGGCGCGGCTCAACTTCTCGCGCTCGGCAACCGGCGGCAACGCGGCCTCGGTCCGCATGCGCTCGAGTTGTTCGGCCAGCCAGCGCACGTGATCGGCGAGCAGCGCATGCTGCGCACCGGGCACTTCGTGCCTGGTCGCGAGGGGGATCAGGGCCACGAGCTCCTGCTCGATGGCTTCGGTCCAAGGCTCCTGCGCGAGGCGCTGACCGAGCTGCTGCGCGAGGCTCGGGCGCTGCGGGTCGTCCGCGTCCTGGACCAGCTCGCGCAGCAGTGCGAGCGCGAGTGCGCCTTCGCCGTGCGCATCGAGCAGACTCAGCAGGTGCGCGGCCAGCGTGCGCTTGTGTTCGCGGTCGGTCGTCGCCGCCCAGCGCGCGCGCAGGCCCTCGCTGACCACGGTCCACACCTCGATGTCGACGTCGGTCCGCGACCATGGGATCCAGGCGAGGTAGCGCCCGAGCCGGTCGAGGGGCATCGCGGCGATCGCGCCCGGAGCCGTCAGGTCGGTGCGCAGCTGCTTGCGCAACGTGGCGGCTGCGTCGGTCCGGCTGAAGCGCCAATCGTGCAGCACGCGGCTCGCGAGCGAGTCCGGGTCGTCGCCGCGCGCCAGGGAGAGCGCGACTGCGGAGAGGTTCGTGAGCCAGCGGTCATCCGCCTGCTGGGTCTGGAAGTTCCATCCGCTGCCGAGCGCGATCCAGATCGCGGCGCCGAGCTGGGCGCGGCTCGTGGGTGTGGCTTCCGCGGTGAGCGGCAGCAGGTGCGCCGCAAGCCAGGCGTCGGCGGTGGCCTCCTTGCCGGCGAAGAGCAGGGCAGAGAGCCAGCGCAGACAGGCCCCTTCGTTGGCCGGCGCGGCCGTCATCCAGCGCTCGGCGATCGTCACGAGTTCGGCCGCCCCGGCGCGCCCGAAGAGCAGGTCGAGCCAGCGCGTGAACAGGTGATCCCGTTCGCCCTCGTCCCAGCGTTCCGGAGCCTTCAGCACGCTCTCGATCAGGGCGAGGGCCGCTGGGGCGTCATCGAGGCGCAGATGGGCCTCGAGCAGCTCCCTCAGCGCGCCGAAGTCGTCGGAGTTGGTCTGCCAGAGCCGCGTGCGCAAGGTCCGGGCTTCGGCGTGGCGGCCGAGCTGGGCGAGCAGCTGCGCCTCGTGGGCCGTCCACGCGCGCTCGAACCAGGCGGCGTCGCTGCCGCGGTGATTCGGGCGCGGCGCGAGCCGTTGCCAGAGCTCGTGCTGCTCGCTCGCGGCGAGGACCGCCGCGCCTTGTTGCGCGAGGAATGGCGCGAGGATCGCCAGCTCGGCGTCGGCGATCTTCCCGGCCAGCTCGCCCGCGAGGCGCTTGCCCTCCTCCGGACGGCGCGCGAGGTTCTGCAACTGCATCTCCAGCCAGGGCAGCGCCGCGGCCGTGCCGGCGGCGCTCTTCGCGTCCTTCCAGATCGCCAGGCACTCCTCCCACTGACCGGTGGCCGCATAGTGCAGCGCAGCGCGGAAGTGTTCGGCGAAGCCGGCCTTCTGCTCGAGGCGGGCCTGCTTCGCGCTCGCGAGCTCCGGATCCTCGGCCGGGGCGAAGAGCGTATCGGCCGGAGGCGCGCTGGCCGCGGCCAGCGCCGGCGCGAGGCCGCCCGCCGGGATCTGCACGCGCAGCTCCTGCTGGTAGACGATCCGATCCTTGTGGTCGCGGCGCTCGGTGCGCGTCGCGAACCACTGGCCGGCGACCTGCACGAACCCGCTGCCACGCGTGCGCGCCTGCAATGCACCGCCCCGGAACGATGCGAGCTCGACCAGCACGCGCCTGGCCGTGTCGATCGTCAGCCGGACCGTCTGCTCGGCCAGTGCGAGCTCCACGTCGAGCGTCGCCCCGTCGCGAGCCAGGATGCGTGCCTTCCAGCCGGCGTAGGTGCGGACGAAGTCCTGCAGCGAGAGGTCTTCGAGCGGCAGGCCGCAGCCCTGCAGCAGCGTGAGTTCGTCCGCCGCTGCGGGCCGGCGCCGCCCGAGACGGAGCTCGCGCGAGACCACGGAACGGGCGCCAGCCACGAGCGCGTGCACGAGCGTCGGCACGCCGTCCTGGCCGTGTTCGACCCACCAGCCGCCCGTGCCGACGAGTGCGGCCGTCCGATACGTGTGCGTCACGTGTCCGCGCACGGCGTGCAGCTGCCGGCTCGTGCTGACGAGGCTCAGGCCTTCGACCAGCCCCGCGATGGCCTTGCGCCGATCGAGCGCGTGCAGGGCGGCGAGGATCTCTGCGTCCCACTTCGGATCCGGCACGGCCTGTTCCGTGACCGGCTTGCCGAGCCACGGGAAGCCGAACTGGCCGAAGCCGATCCCGGCACCTGGCGACTTCCAAGCCAAGGAGAGACTGCGGAGATCGCTCTCGTTGCCGCGCAGCCGCCGTGAGTACTCCTGCCGGAGACTCAGCAGCTTCTTGCCTTCCTTCGCGTCCCTGGTCTTCTCCCGCACGTGGCCGAGGTACTCGTAGCTCTCCTCGTCCTTCGCGTTCGCTTCGTCGGCGAGCCGCTCGTGCGGCAGGTCGGCGGCGTCCTCGAGTTCGGATTCCGTGGTCGGCTCTGCCTCGCGTTCCGTGCTGTCGCCGTCGAGCGGGAGCGCGGCTGCGCTCTTTGGCACCGCGAACCCGGAGAGATCGTCGCGGTAGCCGCTGCTCGCGGCCAGTTCTGCCGAGGGGCCCCAGGCTCCCGCCTGCCGGCCCTCGGCGAGGTGGATGCCGCCCGCATGCAGGTCCTTGCCGAGCCGCGCGATCTCCCGCAGCATCCGGGCCTTGAGCTGCAGCCGGTAATTGCGCGCGACCTGCATCTGCTGGCGCAGGATCTCGAGTGCAGCCTTGTCCTTCGCCTCGGCGAAGAACTGCTCGCCGTCGCGCATCTTCACCCGCCGCTCGACCCCGAAGCGTTCGCGGTCGGCGTCGGTCTCGAGGACCAGCAGCGAGGTGAATGGCGTCAGGATCCCGTACTCGATCGAGAACGCGATGATCTCCGCCTGCACGCCGGCGCTGCCGCCGAGCGCGAGCAGGGCGTCGAGGTGGCGCCGCGCCCACAGCCGCGGCAGGAACGAGTTGCCCTCCTCTTGGTCGCGCAGGGTCGCGGTCGTTGCATAGCGCAATGGCTTGCCGTCCAGCGTGCCGGTCAGCGTGATCTTCCCGGTCTGATCGGTGCCGGTCGGCAGGTAGCGACCGAGCACGATCTGCTGCGCGCCCGCGGCCAGGTTCGGCAGCCGGGCGGGATAGACGCGCGCCGTGCGCAGCCCCTCGAGCTCGAGCCGCAGGTCCTTGACGACCGGCTGCGCCGCTTCGGCGAGCAGGGCGTAGGCGGTCGCGATCGGGTCGTCGCCGACCGCCCGCACCGAGCCGCCACCGCAGCTCGCGATCGCGTCCAGGACCGGCGCCTCGAACGTGCTGCCGGGGTGGATCGCGTGGCAGGCGAGACCCTTGTCCTGCAGGAGCGCGCGCAAGCGCGCGGCGAGCGCCTGCGGGTCGCCGTCTCCGCTCGTGCCGATGCCGTCCCCGAGGTAGACCACGGTCGTACCCTTGGCCGCGCGCGCGGCGACTGCCGTGAACGCCGCGTCCAGATCGGTCCAGCCGAGCGACGAGCGGGCCGCCAGGAACTCGAGCGCTTGTGCGCGGCTCTGGTCGCCGGCCGCGAGCGGCGCGTCGGCGAGCCGCCGCACGCTCACGTCACAAGTCCAGAGCTCGAATTGGTCCTTGGTGGAGAGTTGTGCCAGCAGGCCGGCGAGCACCTGCTGCTGCGCGCCGCGCGCCGCGGCATCCATCGATCCCGAAGTGTCGGCGAGCACGAGCAGGTGCAGTGGGCCGCGCTCCGGCAGCAGCTCGCGCACGAGTCCTGCGCTCGCGGCATCCGGCGGCTGCACGAGCAGCATGAAGTAGCCATCGCTGCCGCGCCGGTGCGGGATCAGCGCGAGCGGACTGGTCCGGTCCAGCGTGAACCGGGCCTCGAAGTCGCGCTCTGGCGTGACTTCGCTCGCGTCGTACTCGAGCACGGCCTGCTGCGCGGTCTTGCGCGCGCGCACCGCGTGCGACGTGCAGACCGCGTCCTGCAGTGGCAGCGTCGAGTCGCACGAGACCTTGATCGCGAGCTGGCGCAGCGGGTTCTGCCGCAGCAGCTCGCTCTTGAGCGCGTAGCGGTAGGTCAGCGTGTTGCCGACCAGAGGCAGCACCTGGGTGTAGCGCAGCCGGATTCGCTTCTCGCTGTGCGCCTCGATCGGGAACACGCGCGCCGTGAAGAGGTTGCCCCCGCTCCACTCGAGCAGGCCCGGGTCGCGCCGTTCGCGCAGGATCGTCTCGTAGATCTGGCGGGCGCGCTGCTTCTCCACGATGTCGGCTTCGACGAGTTCGTTGCCGATCCACATGCCGAAGCCGGAGATCGAGGCGTCGGCCGGCAGCGGGAAGCGGAACTGGCCCTCGAGCCTCGCCTCGGTCTGGTTGACGAACGACTCCTCGATCGTGGTCTGCGCGATCTGGTCGCGGATCACGACCTCGACCTTGTGGTAGCCGACCGCGAGCGCGACCTGGCGGCCGTCGACGTTCGCGAGCAGCGATCCCATCCACTCGTCGGTGGTCGACGCGCGATAGCCGGTCAACCAGCGTGGCGCTTCGAGCAAGGGCTCGGTTTTCGCCTCGGTGGCGCGCAGCAGGGTCTTCTTCT
>CAZSKV010000507.1:0-21234 GCA_964607495.1 uncultured candidatus Brocadiaceae bacterium | reverse complement strand
CTCGAGCTCGAAGCCGGGAACCTCGTTGCCGCCGACGCCGTCCTCGCGACCGCGAGCGAGCTGGCGGCCAACGAGGCCCTGTTGACCGGGGAGTCGCTGCCGGTCTCCAAGCGCGTCGGGGCGGCCGCCGCGACCGACGCGCGCGTGTTCGCCGGCACCAGCATCGTCCGTGGCAGCGGTGCGGCGGTCGTCGCCGCCACGGGGCTCGCGACCGAGCTCGGCAAGGTGGCGCTGCTCGTTGCGCGCAGCAAGGAGCCGCCGACGCCGCTCGAGGTCCAGCTCGGGCGCCTGTCGCGCGTGATGCTCTGGGCCTGCCTCGGCGCAGTCGGGCTCGTGTTCGGACTCGGCGTCCTGCGCGGCGAAGCCGCGTTCGTGATGTTCCTGACCGCGGTCAGCCTCGCGGTCGCAGCCGTGCCCGAGAGCCTGCCGGCAGTCGTCACGATCGCGCTCGCGGTCGGCGTGCAACGCATGGCGAAGCGCCGTGCCCTCGTGCGCCGGCTGCACGCGGTCGAGACCCTCGGCGCGGCCAACGTGATCTGCAGCGACAAGACCGGCACGCTGACGACCGGGGAGATGGCGGTGCGCGAACTCGTCGGCAGCGACACCGAGAAGCTCCTGCGGATCGCCGTCGGCTGCAACAGTGCCTCGATCGCCGGCGGGATCGGCATCGGGGATCCGACCGAGGTCGCCCTGTTGCGCGCGGGCGCAGGCCGCGGCGTGCAGCAGGCGGATCTCGCGCAGGAGCTGCCCGAGGTCCGCGTGCTGCCGTTCGAGACCGCGCGCAAGCGGATGACGAGCGTGCGCCGGCTCGCCTCCGGCCGGCTCCAGGCCCTGGTCAAGGGCGCGCCCGAGGTGGTTGCCGCCCGCTGCACGGCCCGGTGGGTCGATGGCCGGCGCGAGGCGCTCGATCCGGCGGGCCGGGCCGAGATCGCGGCCGCCAACGAGAGGCTCGCGGCACGCGGCCTGCGCATCCTCGCTGCCGCCGAGCGCGAACTCGAAGCCACGGCCGCAGCCGCTGCGCCGGACGCGATCGAATCCGAGCTCGTGTTCGTCGGATTGATCGGCCTGCAGGACCCACCGCGGCCGCAGGCAGCGGCCGCGGTCGCACGCTGCCACGCAGCTGGCATCCAGGTCGCGATGATCACGGGCGACCAGCCCGCCACGGCGCTCGCGATCGCGGTCGAACTCGGGATCGCGCCGCCTGGCGCCGCGGTCGTGCTCGGCCAGCAGCTCGAGGCCTGCGCGGAGACGGAGCTGCGCAAGATCGTGCGGCATGCCACGGTCTACGCCCGCACGACGCCCGAGCACAAGCTGCGGATCGTGCAGGCGCTGCAGCACAACGGCGCCGTCGTCGCGATGACCGGCGATGGCGTCAACGACGCTCCGGCGCTCCACGGCGCGGACATCGGCATCGCGATGGGGCGCGGTGGCACCGAGGTCGCACGCGAAGCGGCGGCGATGGTGCTGCTCGACGACGACTTCGCGACGATCGTCGCCGCGGTCGAGGAAGGACGCGGCATCTACGGCAACATCAAGAAGACGCTGCTCTACCTGCTGGCCGGCAACGCCGGCGAACTGATCCTGATGGCCGGCTGCGTCGCGATCGGCCTGCCGGCGCCGCTGCTGCCGGTGCACCTGCTGTGGATCAACCTCGTGACCGACGGCTTGCCGGCGCTGTGCCTCGCGACCGATCCTGTCGATCCGGGACTGATGCGCGAGCGGCCGCGACTGCGCGGCGCCCCGATCGCGGACGGCCGCTTCGTCACGACGGTCGTCCTGACCGGATGCATGACGGCCGTGGTCGCGTTCACGGTCTACGAACAGGCGCTCGCCACGCACGGTCCCGAGGTTGCGCGCGCGCGTTGTTTCACGGTGCTCGTGTTCGACGAGCTGCTGCGTTCCTTCAGCTGCCGCAGCCAGGATCGGCTCGTGCTCGAGATCGGCCTGGCTTCGAACCTGCGTCTGATGCTGGTGGTCGTGATCTCGTTCGCCTTGCAGTTCTTCGCTCCGCACCTGCCGGGACTGGCGCAGGCGCTGCACCTGCCGCACTTCTCCTTCCGCGAACTCGGCCAGCTCGTGCTGCTCGGCGCGATCCCGCTCTTCGTGCTCGAAGCCTGGAAGCTGGTCCGGCGCCTCAGACCAGCTTCGCCACCGTGAGGTAGCAGCAGCGGCGCAAGCACGGCAGGGCGCGCAACAGCCGGCGATCGAGCGCCATGCACCCGGCATGCAGCCTCTGCAGCAGTCGGTTCGCCGGCAGCAGGCGCCGCAGCATGATCGAGCAGACCGAGAGCAGGCAGAATTCGCGGTGCTCGCAGGTCCCGTATTCGCGTCCCAGGCGCTCGAGCTCGCCGACCGAGAGGAACCTGTGCGGCGCCTTCCAGAAGAACGGGTCGAGCAGGCGCGCGAGCAGCGCGACATGTGGCCAGCGCAGCACCTCGATCAGCAGCGTCGTGCCGCCGGGCTTCAGCACGCGGCGGCACTCGGCGAGCACGCGGCGCTTGTCGGTGTGGCAGATGCCGTTGATCACGAACACGAGGTCGAAGGTCGCATCCGCGCATGGAATCCGGGTCGCGTCGGCGCAGAGCGGCGCGGGGGCCGTGCGATCGCCGGTGAGATGGACCAGCCCGCCGCGCGAGAAGTCGAGCGCGACGACTTCGGCGCCGAGCCCCTGCAGCCAGCGGGCGTCGGCGCCGTGCCCCGCGAAGAGATTCAGGACCTTCTTGCCCTGCAGCGGACCGGCGAAGGCCAACGCCTGGGCATAGGCCTCCTGCCACCACTCGCGCCAGAGCTGCTGGCGCGCCGCGAAGTCGCCGCTCCAGTAGGAGTCGTAGAAGCGGCGGTTCTGGTCGGCTTGGGGGTCCAGGGGGGGAGGGGCGTGGGCGGGTTGACAGATGCGAGAGGCAGGCTAGCCTCCGTGCAGGTTCATGCCAGGGAGCGAGTCCTGATGGGTACACTGGTTCGCCGTTCGCCGTTCGCCGTTCGCCGTTCGCCGTCGCGTAGTCTCGCCTGCTGAAGGCGTTGCCAGGCGGCCTCGTCCACTCCTCCCGCTCGCGATGATCGCCATGGCGCTCGGCTCAGCTTCCGTTGTGCGCGCCCAGGCGACCGAGCACGTGATCCACCTCTGGGTTGATCCCCACTATGGGGACGACGCGAATGCCGCGCTGGCGAACCCGACCGTGCTCCAACCGCAGGGTGTCCACAACGGCTGCCCGGCGAACCAGCCGGCCACGTCGTGGAAGCCGAATGATCAGCTCGACGGCTCGAGCAACGTGCTGCTCCACGCTCCCTGGCCGTTCAAGACCGTGACCGCAGCGATCGGGTACCTGCCGCCGTTGCCGTACACGAGCTCCGTGACCGGCAAGGTGTGGAAGTACGCGATCATCCACTGTCTGCCGGGACGCTACTCGAGACTTCCCCAAGCCGACCAGGACCCGCACACCGGCCTCTACAGCAATGGCGAGACGTTTCCGATCCGGCTCCCGAACCGCGTGAGCATCCAGGGGACCAGCGCGCTGAACACCATCTTCGAACTCGACAACTACGCGCAGCCGCAGCTCACGACCGTCGGACCGGTCTTCGAGTTCGGCTTCGACTGGTGGAACGCGGGCATCGGCTCGTTCATCGACTCGGTCTCGATCTACGGCGCACCGCCGAGCGATCCGACGAACCCGGGCACGGTCCATCCGCCGGCAGGCTCGCACATCCACCCGAAGGGGGCGAGCGCCATCTACTGCGGCCCGACGTACGCGAGCACCCCGACGCTCACGAACTGCATGATCTTCGCCAACGCGATCGGCCTGCTCGTGGATGCCCCGACCTACGTGCCGTATCCGGGCGGCAACTTCCACGAGGTCACGCTCGTCAACAACACCTTCTCGATGAACTGGTTCGGGATCTGGAATGGCCAGACCGCGCATGCGATGGTCGCCAACCCGCCGACCCCCTCCGTCGGCGTCTCGAAGCTGCTGCTGCTCAACAACATCCTCGACGACGCGGGGATCGTGCAGCCCGAGCGCGTGAACCTGTGCAATGTTCCGCCGTATGGCGCGTTCCATTTTCCGCGCACCTGGGCACAGCAGCTCCATCTCGCGTATGGCTGCTTCGACGGCATCGATCAGTCGGCGTTCGTGATCGCATCGGCCGTGCCGCAACGCGACTCGAACGCCTATCAGGCAGCGCACTTCAACCTTCAGAGGACCGACGCGCTGTTCCGGATCAACTCGCCTACCTTGCGCCCTGGCGGTCCGCAGCACTGGCCCCCCGGGCTCGACATCACGACCTGGACGAGCGGCTCGATCCCAGCCAGCATGGATCGGGGCACGCTCTTCGTCCGCGACCTGATGCACAACGGCGGCATCCTGCCGGCGGATCCGTACACCGTGGCATGCGAATGGGACCAGTCTCCGGGCGACTTCCGGCTGTCGCCCGCGGTCGCGCCGGCCACGCCGCACCTTGCAGCGCGCATACCGCCCGGGAACACGGCGGCCGGCGGCGTACTCAATCCGCTCGTCAATGCCGGCTACTTCACGACGAGCTTCCCGATCACGATGGCGAACGGCCGCTCGCTGACCGCTCCACCGGGTTACCTGAACCTCGGGATCAACCAGGCCTCGTGGCCGTATCACGGCTGGATGCACGATGGCGAAGGATTCGCGAACCGGCGCGTGTTCACGCACCCCGTGTATCCGGTGCCACACCCGCCGCCGACAGGGGATGCGATCGACATCGGCGCCGACGAGCTGGATCTGGCGATCCTTGCCGGTCAGAGGTTCGGCACGACCGACTTCGTGCGTGATCCGCGACGGATTCTGCCCCCGCCGAATGACCGCATCGACCAGGCGCGTGCCTGGCTGCTCGGTCCACCTGCTACCCTGACCGGAACGCTGGCGCCGAACTCCGACCGCCCGAAGTTCACGCGGTGTTTTCCCGAGAACACCGACGCTTTCGACCCGGGAGAGCCCCTGAGTCTGCGGTGGGACTATGGAATCAGATCGGGCGTGTACGCGCCGAGCCGGCTCGGCATCCACCCGCACCTGCTGCCCGACGTCCATCCCTACTGGTACGCGGCGACGACCTACTCCAACCCGATCTGGCAGCACTGCAGCGGCAGCTACAACCCATACCTGTACCTGAATCCAACGAGCTCCGTGATCAATCCGGCGGGCGCGCTGCCAATCGTTGTGCCACTTGGCTTCCAGTGGCTGGATGGCGTCTTTCCAGCCTTCTACGCGCCGAGGTCGTTCCCCTACCACACGGCTGCAGCCGGCGGGCCGCCGCGAGTCGAGTCCTTCGGGAGCTGGTGCCAGAACCAGCGCCTCCCGCCGGCGACCGGGCAGGACTTCGACGACCTGACGATCGTCCCGAGCGGCGGCTTCGTGCTCGGCTCGCACCGATACTCGATCGAGTTCGAGAACGCCCAGGGCAAGATCCCGTTCGCCGGCTCGGGACCCGGGATTCCGGGTGGTTCGAACCTGCAGAGCGCGATGGTGTTCCTGAGGTGACGGCCATGCGGACATTCGCTGCAGCGTTGGCACGCGCCTGCGCCCTGACGGTCGCTGTGGTCTTCGTCCCAGACCTCGTGGCGCAGATCACGTGGTCGCGGGTCGAGCAACTCCCAGTGGACTATCGCCCCGCAATGGCCAGCGACCCGCTGCGGCAGCGGGTCATCGTCTACTCGCCGTGGTACGGCACCTGGGAATGGGATGGCAAGGCCTGGGCGAACCGCTGGCCGGCCGGCAAGCCGCCGATCCAGCCCGACAGCCGCATCGCCTACGACCCGGTCCGGCGCCGGACCATCCTGTTCGGGCGGGAGAATGGCCTTCCGGGCACCTGGGAATGGGATGGAAGGGTCTGGACGAAGCTGGCACCAGCGCACAGCCCGGCGATTCGCGTCCAGTATGCGATGGCGACCGACTACTGGCGCAACCGCGTCGTGCTGCATGGCGGCCAGGCTGGACCGATCTTCGACGACACCTGGGAATGGGACGGCAACGACTGGCAACTGATGCAGCCGAACACGAAGCCGGGCGTGGCATTCGCGCACGCGCTCGGATTCTGCGCGGCGATGCCAGGCGAGATGCTGATGTTCGGCGGCAGCAACGGCATCTACCGGCCGAACGATCTCTGGGCCTGGAACGGCGTCGACTGGCGTCTCGTCAACACGCCGTTTGCACGCCCGCCGCAGATGGCGGAACACGCGATGAGTTTCGATCCGTGGACCGGCAAGATGCTCGTGCATGGCGAGGGTGGCCAGATCAAGAGCGTCACTTGGGAATGGGACGGATCCACTTGGCGAGAGGTCGTGCATCCGACTATGCCGAGGAGGACGGGCCATGCGCTGGCGCCCGACTTTGCGGGGCAGCAGATCCTGCTCCGGGGCGGTCAGCTCAACCAGGACACCTGGGGCTTCCGCAGCGGCCAGTGGACGAAACTCGCGGACAGTGCGTCCGACGTCGGCTATTTCCAGGCGGCGGGGATGGACGAGGTGCGGGACCAGGTCATCGTGATGGGCTTCCCTACATCCGCACCGAACACCTACACGATGTGGTCGATGCGCGGGGATCGGTTCACACGGCTCAGCCCCGCGACGATGCCGCCGGCGCGGCAAGCTCCGCTGCTCGTATATCACCGTGGCCTCGACAAGCTGATGCACTTCGGCGGGTCATTCGGGAGCTTCAAGTTCACCGACACCTGGCTATGGGACGGGGCAACCTGGACCGAGCACGTCTCCGCGACACCTCCGCCGGCAGTCTACGCCCGGCCCGGCGCCGCGTTGGTCTACGACGACAAGCGTGACTGCATCGTCGGTGTGTTCTGCACGGACCTCTACACGGTGAAGCCTCTGGAGATCTGGGAATGGAAGTCGGCTACTGGATGGCACAAGGTCGCGAGCGCAGCTGGTCCGGACGGAGTATCGACCTTCAGCCTCGCCTACGACCCGGTACGCCAGCGCGTCGTGCTGTGGGGAGGGAGGAACACGCAGTCCCTCCCGCTCGACGACACGTGGGAGTGGGACGGCGTGCGCTGGCAGTGGATGACACCGATCAACCGCCCGCCTGTGGCAGGGTTTCCGGCGTTGTTCCACGTCGAGCAGCTCGGCGGAATCGTCTGGGTAGGGGGCATGCACATCAACACTGGCCGGACCCTCGCCGACGTCTGGCTCTGGGATGGCATCAACTGGAAGCAGCTCGCGTACATGCCGGATTGGACCTCGGGCTGGCAGATGAGCGGAATCTCGACTGTCTACGACGGAGGCCGCCGGACGATCCGCAACGCGAAGGAACCACTGCTGACTGGCGCGTTCCCGACGCTCTCCGTCGACCAACCTCTGCCCCGCCTCGGCGAGAACGTGCGCTTCTCGCTCTTCGAGCCGTCGTGGGCGCAGGGGCATTGGTTCACCGGTCTCGCGCTGCAGAGCTGGCCCGGCGTGCCGCTGCTGCCCCAGGCCTACCAGGCACCGCTGCGGCTGCCGCTCGCGCCCGATGCACTGCTCGGCGCCTCCCTGGCTGCGGGCATCGGCGGACGGCTCGATGCGGCCGGCAATGGTACGGCTGCGCTCACGATCCCGCTCGACCCGGCGCTCTGGTCGTTCGAGTTCCATGCCGCCGCGGTGGTCGCTGACCCGCTGCTGACCTCGCTCCGCACCGTGTCGAATGCCGTCAAGCTGACGATCACGCGGTAGCTGCCTGTGCGCGCGATCAAGGAGATGCCTCGAGTCGCGGTCGCGATCGGCTCCGCGGGGGCCATCGCGTTGTCCGCCTGGCTGATGCTCCGCAGCGGCCCTTCGGAACCGGCCGGCGCAATGCCGGCGGCGGCGCCAGCCGCAACGGGAGCGCCGTCGAGCGTGCCTGCACTTCGCGAGGCAGCAAGCAGCGATGGCCCACTACTCCTGCGTGTGCGTGTCCTCGGCGCACGTGGCGAGCAGATCCCCGCCGCCGTGTTCTACTCCTGCTCCCCAGAGCGGCCGGTCTGCGCGAGCCTCCTGGCGCCTGAGCTCGGCTACGCGTTGCCGGGCGCTGCACAGTCGGAGCAGGCGCCCGAGGGGACAGCCGTCCTCGCGCTGCCGGAACGGCATTGGACGTGGCTGCGGGTGCTCGCGACCGGCGGCATCGTGGCGAGCTCCTACCGGTTGGTCCCGCCCGGATCGGGAGAGCGCACGCTCGAAGTGCGGCTGGATGCCGCCGCGCGAGTGATCCATGTGTTCGCGCTCGCGGCCGACCTCCTGACCGCGGCGGAGGGTGCGGAGATCCGCCTCCTGGCAGGCGACATCACGCAGCAGGCACCGCCGCGAGAACTGCGCAGGGTCAGGACCGACGCCACGGGCTACGTGCGCTTCGAGGGTCTCGGTCCGGGGTCCTTCTGGGTCCTCGCCCCGGGTACGACACCGGCCGACCCTGGCCCGCGCGTCCAGCGCGTGATGCTGCCTGCGCAGTCGTCGCTGACC
Organism: uncultured candidatus Brocadiaceae bacterium; assembly: GCA_964607495.1. Taxonomy (GTDB): domain Bacteria; phylum Planctomycetota; class UBA1135; order UBA1135; family UBA2386; genus CAZSKV01. The sequence goes on along the minus strand of CAZSKV010000507.1, from coordinate 12,791 downwards.
GAGTTTCCGTGCACGGTCGTCCTTGCGGCGCGATCGACTCCGGTGCAGGCGACGGTCGCAGTGGAATCGGGCCTGGACTCGACGGGCGTCGCGCACAAGCTCGTACTCCGGCGCAAGGACGACGGCAGCGGGCGTGTGTACGCGTTTTCCGGTTGGTTGCACCCAGGCGAGCAGTTGCTGAGCGTCGCCGTGCCGGGCGGCACGTACGAGGTCGACACGCTGCCGGCAGGCGACTACGAGCCGTGGGAGCCGGATCGCATCGTGCACCTGACTGGCCCCGAACCGCAGTCCGCTCGCATCCGCCTCCGCGTCAACCGCACGAGCACCGATCTCCAGCTCACCGGGATCGCGGCGCAGGTCTACCCGGTCAACGTCTACTTCCGCGGCTCCGGCGCGGCTTGGGACGACGAGCCGGGGCTGAGCCAGAGCGGCCCCGGCCGCTGGCATGACGGCCACATGCGCGTGCGGCTGCCGCGACAGGCAGGCCGACTCGTCGCGCTCGGGCGTGGCGCGACCTACATCTCCGCGCTGGAGGTGATCCCTGCCGCTGGAGCGATGCACGTCGAGATGATCCCAGCGACGCGTATCGACCTCACGGTCCGCTCCGGTCTCGCCGCCCAGAATGCGTCGATCGTCGAGATCGCCACTTCAGAGGGACCTGTACTGCGGTACCTCGATCGCCGGCTCGTGATGCGCGATGGAGCGCTCGTCGCCGCAGACGTCGCGAGCGTCGTGGTGCCGCACGGCGATTACACCCTGACGCTACATCCGGGCTCGGCCACTGCCGGCTCTTCGCGAGTCGTCCGCGCCGTCGGGCCCGTGCTCGCGGTCGACTGGCCCTGAACTGGCGGATGCCCTATCCGCCGCTGACCATCCAGCTCAGGCAGTTGCTGACGCTCATCCCGACCGCGAGCTGCCGTGAGCAGGTCACGACGAACTGCGACGAGAGCGGCATCCCGCAGAGCGCGGCGTTGACCGGCACGGGCACCTTGACGCGGACGGCTCCATCGCAACCCGACGTGCCCTGCGGCGTGAACGGACCGAGCACGACCGGTGGCGTCGGCTTCAGCGGGACCAGGATCGGACCACAGAGCGGCGGCACCACGATCCCGGGTGCCGTGCACGGTCCATCGCCCACGAGCAGGAAGGCACGCACCTGGTTGACCGCAGAGTCGTTCGGGGTGCTGGTGAGCGCGAGGCCGAACGCAGGGTTGCCGAGCGTGGGATCGCCGATCGTCGTGTGCTGCATCGGGACGGTCGTGCAGGAGCCGCAGACGGTCGACAGGCAGGACTTGCCGCTGGAGGTCGCGCGGCTCGGCAGCACGTCGAGGCCCACGTAGGGATCGTTGACCGGCAGCACGCCGCCGCAGCACTGCACGACGCTGAACGTGCAGTTCCCGACGTCCAGCTTGACCGCGAGCGTCTGCCGGCCGTCGGTCGCATAGAGCAGGTTCGTGCACGGATCGAAGCCGAGCCCGGTCACCGGGCCGAGCGGGTTCGTGCCGCAAGAGGTGAGCTGCACCTTGCAGAACGGGTTGCAGGGGTCGCCCATCTTCGCGACGTAGACGACGCTCGGTTGGATCGCCGGCGTGTTGAACGCAGAGGCCGCGTAGAACAGCAGGCCGCGCACGTCGTCGCTCGCGAGGCCGGCGAGCACGTGGCCGGTCGGCAGGCCGGTCAGCTGGCAGCGCGAGACCTGTGTCGCCGGACAGCCAGCCTTGCACTGCGTGAGCGCATTGGCGCTGTCGCTCAACCAGAGCACGTCCTTGGTCTCGTCGAACGCGAGGCCCGTGGCGAGCGAGCGCTGGCTGACCGGCGCCGCGAACGGCTGGCAGAGCGTCCTGCAGTCGTCGGCGTCGACCAGGATCACGCGGAAGCCGTCAGTGAGCCACACCCCGCTGCGCGTGGCGTCGTAGGCCGCACCGCCGGCTTCGGGCATGACCGGCGGCATCGGGGTCGGCAGCGCCGGCCGGCAGGTCTGCGCCGCACAGTCCAGGGACTGGCGGACCAGCAGCGGCGTGTTCCGGGTCAGGCCCACGAGCATCGACTTGGTCTGTGCCGGCAGGGCACAGCCGAGGGCGAGCAGGGTCAGGGCAGACAGCGGTCGGGCAATGTTCATGTGAGTTCTCGCTGCAGGGGAGTAGGAGCAATCGTACCAACGCCCCCTTGGGCCGGGTCCTTTCGCGACCATGGATCCCGCAGCTCCAGCAGCAGGCAGATCACCAGCGCCGGCCAGAGTTGCAGCAGCAGCCGCCCCTGCGTCGATCGCAGGTGGAAGCGGAGGTCGTAGGGGGTGATCAGCGCGACAGCGAGTTCGCCCAGCGCCGTCAACCCGAGCACGACCAGCATCCTGCGGCTCGCGCGCACGTCAGTGTGCGGCAGGCTGCGCCGGAGCCAGAGCACGACGCCGACCAGGAGCGGGGCGAGGCCGCGGCCGCACCGCAGCAGCTCGGTGAAGAAACGCCAGGCCACGATGCCGTAGCGCTCCGGATCCAACAGCAGCTGCAGGACCTGATCGCTGCGTCCGGCCGGCAGCAGCTCGTTGCCTATGCGCACGCGCAGCTTGAACACGAGGACCACGGCCAGCAGCGGCAGCGCCCCGGCCAGGGTGCGCCAGCGCCAGGTGGCGACCAGCATGCAGGCGCAGAAGAGCTGGCCCTCGTTCTTGGTCCACGCCGCCGCTCCGGCGGCAGCGCCGGCGAGCAGCGGCAGGCCGCAGACGTGCGCCGCCACGGCGAGGGCGATGCAGCAGGCGAGCGGGGTGTCGGCGTACTGGTCGGCGGCGTGCCGCACGAACCCGGCCGTGCCCAGGATCAGGGTCGCGCCGACGAGCGCGAGACCCCTGCCGCGCTGCATCGCGAGGGCGCCCGCGACGATCAGGACGGTCAGCGCGAGGTAGCACGCGCCGACCAGGAGGGGGATCCCAGCGTGGTCGCTGCCGGCCCAGCCCCAGATGCGCGCGACGAGCAACGAGGTGTGGAGCGGATAGTCGGCATGCGGCATCGCCGGGAGTCCGTCGAGCACTTCGCCCAGGCGCTCAGGCGCGAGCCAGAAGAAGCGCGCCCGCAGATTCCAGATCGCGACCGCGTCGTAGTCGCCCGCGGGCAGGCTCCGCGCCCGCTGCACGAACACCGCGAGCGCGAGTCCGGCCGCGAGCGCCGTGGCGAGCATGGGCGCGACCGGCCATGGTCCGGGCGCCAGGGACGTGCGGCGGCGCCAGCCGGTCCACAGCAACACCAGCACGAGACCCAGCTCCAGGAGCAGGAAGCGCTGCCGGAAGTCGCCGAAGAGCAGCCACTCGACGAACGTCGAGGCCGAGATCAGCGCGAACGTCGCGACGATCGTGCCGAGCCACGGGATCATGGCACGCGGTGCACGACGTAGAGGCCCGGACCGAGGTGGCGCACGTCCCGGGCCCGGGCCGGCAGGTGCGGTCCGGCCTCGGCGTCACTCGCGAAGTTGTAGAGCGCGAAGGGCAGCGTCGTGTCCCCGGGCAGCAGCACCGTGGGCAGCAGCGCCGCTTGTGCGAAGAGCAGCCCCGTGGCGAGGTCGTCGGTCAGGCCGCGGACGCGCGGCGGGCCGCCGAAGTAGGCGATGCGCGGCACCGCGAGCCGCGCCGGGGTGAAGCGTTGCAGATAGGCGGTGTCGGGCTCGGGCGGGTGCCGCACCAGCTCGTAGACCGAAGTGCCGAGCGCGAGCATGCAGAGCAGCAGCAGCGCACGGCCGGGCATCTCAGATCCCGAAGAAGTGCTTGATGCGCTTGAGCAGCACCCCGGCACTGGCCTGGAGCTGCTGCCGCCGCTCGCCCGCGAGATCCCGGATTTCTCGCGCCGCGCGCAGCCCTTGGCGCCGGGCCTCCGCGATCTCGGCGATCTCCTCGGCGAGCTTGGGTCGCCGCTGCAGCAGGCAGCCGAGTGCCTCCTTGTAGATCGCGAGCACTGCCATGTCCTCGACTGCGGTCACGCTCGCGGAGCGAGCTTCGCCGGTCAGCAACGCCATCTCGCCGAAGAACTCCCCGCGGCCCAGCCGCGCGACCTCCTTCTCGGCGCCGGCGTCGCCGGCGAGCGTGACGATCGCCGCGCCTTCGGTGATCACGTAGAGCGCATCGCCGGGATCGCCCTGGTGCACGATCCGCTCGCCCTTGCCGAACTGCTGCACGACCGCGTCGCGGGCCAGCTCCTCGAGCTCGTCGCGGTCGAGCGGCACGAACACCGGCACGTTCTGCAGCGCCGCCTTGGGATCGAGCAGGCGCGCGGGGGCGCTCTGGCGCGGCATCCGGTACTCGTAGGAGGTCTGGATCGGGAAGGGGATCGTCAGGCCATTGCGCCGCGCGGCATACCAGACCTGGGTCATGAACCCGTCGCGGATCGCCGGCAGGCGGTCGTAGTCCTCGAGCACGAACCGCACCTGGTAGTCGATCGTGTAGGCCGCGTAGTTGACGACCCGCACCTCGGGTGGGGGGTCCGGGACGATGCCGGGCGTGTTCAATGCGATCCGCTGCAGGATGCGCTTCACCTTGTTCGGTGGGTCGTCGTACGAGAAGCCGACGACCGGATACTCGGCGTGCGCGAGCGTCGGCGAGCTGTAGTTGATCAGCTTCTCCTTCGCGATCGAGGAATGCGGGATCACGACCAGGTCGAGCGCGCGCGTGCGCACGCGCACGCTGCGCCAGTTGATCTCGTGCACCTTCCCCTGCGTGTCGCCGACCTGGATCCAGTCCCCGATCTGGAACGGCCGCTCGAAGAGCACGGCCACGCCCGCGATCAGGTTGCCGAGCGTCTCCTGCAGCGCGAAGCCCAGCACGATCGACGTCACGCCCAGGGTCGCGAACAGGCCGGTCAACGGTTCGTTCCACACGAACTTCAGGACCAGCCCGAGGCCGATCACCAGGATCACGCCGCGCGCGATGTCCTTGATCAGCTTCGGCATGCGCCCGCGCCAGTCGCTGGCCAGCGGCCGGTAGAACACCGTGCTGCCCGCGAGCGCCAGCGCCGCATGGATGGCGGCGATCCAGGCCAGGGTCTCGACGATCTTCAGCGCGGTGTCGTCCGTCGGGATCGAGAACGAGATCCGCATCAGGAGCACCGCCGCGAGCGTCGGCAGCAGCAGGTTGCGGAGCGCGCGGAAGGCCGCCTCGAGCGGGTGCTGCCGGCTGCGCGCCTTCCGGCCCGCGAGCGTCAGGACGAAGGTCAGCAGCAACCAGGCGGCCAGGATGATGCTCGCGGAGAACCAGGGCTCGGCGAGCGGGAGAGGTGGAGCAGGCATCGGCGCCGGGCAGGATACCGGCTAGGTTCTGCCGGCCATGCGGCCGGTCGCCAATCCGCCGAACCCCTGGGCCTCGACCTCGGTCGAGTACCTCGACGACATCCCGCCGGCGACGCTGCAGGTCTTCGAGGAGCAGGCGCGCAGCATCGTCAGCGAGAACGACTCGCCGGACATCGGCTTCCGCTGGAGCATCAACCCCTACCGCGGTTGCTTCCACGGCTGCGCCTATTGCTATGCGCGGCCGTCGCACCAGTGGCTGGGGTTCGGCGCAGGGACCGACTTCGAGCGCAAGCTGGTGGTCAAGACCAACGCCCCGGAGCTGCTGCGCGCGCACTTCGCACGCCGCTCCTGGTCGGGCGAGCTCGTCGTGTTCTCCGGGGTCACGGATTGCTATCAGCCGCTCGAAGCGAGCTACGAGCTCACGCGGCGTTGCCTCGAGGTCTGCCTCGCGTACCGCAATCCGGTGGGGGTGATCACCAAGGGCGCGCTCGTGCGCCGGGATCGCGAGCTGCTCGGCCGGCTCGCGCGGACGGCGACCGCGACCGTGACCTTGTCGATCCCATTCGCCGACGAGGAACTTGCGCGGCGCATCGAGCCGTTCGCCGGCTCCCCGGCCCGCCGCCTGGACGCGATGCGCGCGCTGGCCGAGGCCGGGGTCGCAGTCGGCGTCGCCGTGGCGCCGGTGATCCCCGGGCTCAACGACGACCAGATCCCCGAAGTGCTCGAACGCGCCCACGCGGCTGGTGCGCGGCACGCATTCCTGCAGCTGCTGCGGTTGCCGCAAGAGGTTCTGCCGGTGTTCGAGGAGCGGCTCCAGGCCGCGTGCCCCGAGCGCTTCCGCAAGGTCGTGCACGCGATCCAGGAGATGCGCGGTGGCCGGATGAACGACCCTCGCTTTGGCGCCCGGATGCGCGGCCAGGGACCCAGGTGGCAGCTGGTCACCGATCTCTTCGAGCTGCACTGCCGGCGGCTCGGCCTGGCGCGCCGCACGTTCGCGCCGCGGGACACGTTCCGCCGCTCCGGACGGCAGGGAGAACTGTTCGACAGCCGATAACCTGTCCGAGCTCCCGCGATGCCAGAACCCGTGCGCTGTCCCGCATGTGCGATGATCGCCCCGATCGTGTGGGTGCACGGTCACGGCCAGTGCGCGGCCTGCGGCACGAACGTGGAGCCCTGCTGCGACGGCGCACCACTCGACGAGCAACACGATGGACAGGCCTGTGCGAACCCCGACCTCACCAAGGACCAGGAGAAGCCTGCCACCGATCGTCGGTGAGCGGCCGCGCGTGTTGATCCTTGGTTCGATGCCCGGCGAGGAGTCGCTGCGCCGTCGGCAGTACTACGCGCACCCGCAGAACCAGTTCTGGCGGATCCTCGGCGAACTCCTCGGGGCCGCACGCGAACTCGAGTACGCGCGCCGCCTCGAGATCCTGCAGCAGCAGCGGATCGCGCTCTGGGACGTCGCCCGGGTCTGCTTGCGTGCGGCCAGCAGCGACGCGACGATCCGGTCCGCGGTCGCCAACGACATCAGCGGGCTGCTCGGGCGCGAGCCCGCGATCGGGGCCGTGCTCTGCAATGGCGCCAAGGCACACGAGCTCTTCGTGCGCCTGGTCGCCGCCGCGCTGCCGCGGCCGGTCCGCGTCGGGCGGCTGCCGTCCACGAGCCCGGCCAACGCGTCGATGCCGTACGCGCGCAAGCTCGCGCTCTGGCGCCGCGCTATTGCATCGCTGTCTTGAAACGGGCCGCGCGCGCTTCGAGCCCGTCGGGGCTCGGGACGACTGCCGGGAACATGCCGAGTTCGTGGGACCTGTCCTGCGGCGCCGGATGCGTCGACATCATGCCGCCGTGGCCGCCGGCCTCCTTCATGCGCGCGAGCACGTTCTGCAGCGCGCTGGGGTCGTAGCCGGCCGCCGCGGCGAACGCGGTGCCGGACTTGTCCGACTCGTACTCGGCCTCCTTCGAATAGCCGTTGCGGACCATCGTCACGATCACGTCCTGGATCGAGTCACCGAACACGTTGGTGACCGTCTGCAGATCCTGGTCCGAGAGCGTCGCCTGGGCCGCGGCGCCGCCGAGGTACTTGAAGCCCTCGGTCAGGTTCTGCTTCTTGATCGCCGCGAGGCCGTGCTTGTGCGTGACGTGCGCGATCTCGTGCGCGAGAACGCAAGCCAGCTCGTCCTCGCTCTCGCACTTCTCGAGCAGGCCGCGGGTGACGAACACCGTGCCGCCCGGGCAGGCGAAGGCGTTGACCTCCTTGCTCTCGAGCAGCGCGAAGTGGTAGCCCGCGAAGGTGTGCCGGACCGCGTCGGAGGAGGCGACGATCGTCGCGCCGATGCGGTTCATGTAGGCGTTGGTCTGGTCGGCCTTGGCGAGCGGGTACTCGGGCAGCGAGAGCACGGCGGCGGCAACCGAGCGGCCGATGTAGTGCTCCTCGCTCGGATCGAGATCCTGGAACGACTTGCGGATGCGGTTCACCCCGCGTACGGCCTGGCCCTCGACCGAGTTCGGGTCGGTGGCTTCCTCGAGCACGTTCATGACCTCGGCACAGGCGATGAGTCCGAGGGCGAGTCCGGCGACGGTCAGCAGCGTGCGCTTCATCGGCCACCTCCGGTCACGAGCTTGCCTTCCTGGATGAAGCGCGTGACCTCCTCGTCGCTGACCTGCTGCTTCTGGATCGCGTCGACCGCTGTGAAGTGCTTGTCGAGGTCCGGGTGCTTGCGGCGATGCTCGTTCTCGACCTGCGGGTTGAAGCCCTTGCGCGCCGCCGACTGTTCGCTCGCCGAGTAGGTCTCGCGTACCCCTTGCGTCGAGAGGCGCACGTCCTTGCGGTCGCTGCAGTCGCTCGAGTGGATCCAGCCGTTCTGGCCCTTGTAGGCGACCTGGTACCAGACGCCGTCCTTGTTCTGCAGCGTCAGCTTGTCGCCTTCGAGCAGCGTGGTGACCGCGGGCGCGAGCGCGCGCTTCTGCGTGCGCAGCCTGGTCTCCTTCTTGGTGACGATCAGCGTGGAGCCCTGCCCCTGGGGCACGTTTCCGGCGGCGAGGCAGAGCACGAGGCCCGCGACGAGCGCGAGCGAACATTGCGAGCGGACCATGGATCTCCGGGAGGACATCATTTGGAGTCGAGAGAGAACACGCCATCCCACGCAGGGTTGGCCAGATGGGTCAGGTACTGCTGCAGCACGCCGTCGCGCGGCCGTGCGCTTGCGAGCGCCGAGATCGCCTTGCGGGCGGCCTCGGCCGCCCCCGAACGCAGCGAAGCGAGCGCGGCGTCATAGCTGTCGAGGAAGTGCCGGTCCACATCGCTGAGTCCGGCGGCGGGGCCGAACGGCTCGTACACTGCAATCGGCGCGCCACGCCCGACGACGCGCACACGTCCCACCTCCCGGCCGGCGATCTCGCCGGCCGCCTGGGCCCAGGCCGTCTCGCTGACGAGGCAGCGCGTGCCGAACGCCTTGTTGGCGCCCTCGAGCCGTGAGGCGAGGTTGACCGCGTCGCCGATCGCCGTGTAGTCGAAACGGCTCTGTGACCCCATGTTGCCGACGATCGCCTCGCCGGCATGGATGCCGATCCGGGTCTGGACAGCCGGCCAGCCGCGCGCGACGAGCTCGGCATCGAGGCGCAGGTTCTCGGCCTGCATCGCCAGCGCCGCGCGCACCGCGGCGAGTCCATGGTCCGGCCGCGCCAGCGGCGCCCCGAAGAGCGCCATGATCGCGTCGCCGATGAACTTGTCGACCACGCCCTTCTCGCGCATCACGTGCGCGCACATGCGCGTGAAGTAGTCGTTCAGGAACGCGACCAGCGGCTCCGGGCCGGCGCGCTCGGCCAGCGTCGTGAAGCCGGCGAGGTCGGTGAAGAAGAGCGTCAGCTGGCGCTTCTCGCCGCCGAGCCGCACGCCCTCGGGATGGGCGAGCACCTCGGCCACGACTTCGGGCGCCATGTAGCTGGTGAACGCCCGCTTGAGCTCACGCTTCTGCCTGCCCTCGACGACCAGCCGGTAGAAGAACGCCCCCCCGCTCGCGAAGCCCCAGGCGAGTGCCGGCGCCGCGAGCGGCAGGATCCCGGTCCGCGCGAGGAGCAAGAGTCCCGCGGCGACCAGGCCGGCCAGCAGCGCGAGTGCCGCCACGAGCGCGCCCGGCGCGCTCGGGACCAGGAACACGGCGGCGGTCGCCGCGGCCGCGAGCAGTCCGGCCAGCGGCCAGGCAAGCGGCAGCTCGCGCAGCCAGTCGCCGTGCAGCAGGTTGTCGATCGCCGTCGCGTGCAGCTCGGGCCCTGGGAACACGCGGCTGGTCGGCGTTGCGGTGATGTCCTCGTAGCCGTCGGCGTGGATGCCGACGATCACGATCTTGTCGCGGAAGAACGTGCGGTCGACCAGCGGCTTCTCGTTGGCTTCGACCTGCGCCGCCGACTTCGCGACGTTCAGGAACTTCAGCTTCGGGTAGGTGAATTCCGGACCCCGGAAGTTGAGCGCGATGCGCGCCGCGGGCGGCACGAAGTCCGGGCGCGCGAGCTGCACGGCCGCGAGACCGAGCGAGGCATGGCTCTGGCCCCGGAACCGCCGCGCGAGGTCGTAGTGGCGGAACACCTTGTCGGCATCCGGGCGCACGTTCACGAAGCCGAGGACGTCGGCCCCGGTGGCGATCTCCGGAATCGGCAGCACGAGGCCGCGTTCGTCCGGCGAGTCGCGCAGGAACTCTGGCAGCGGCCGGCCGCGCGCCGCGAAGCGCTCGGTCTCCTCGGCGTGCAGGCCGCCCTCGCGGCGGTCGACGAACTTGAACGCGTGCACGTCGTGCGTGATCGCCTGCAGCGTGCGCCCGAACTCCCGGTCCTCCTCCGCGTTCTCGCGCGGCTCGCTCCACAGGATGTCGAGCACGATCGCCTTCGGCTGGCCGGAGGCGATGTAGCGCAGCCCGTCGGCATAGATGTCGCGCGGCCACGGGAAGCCGAACCCGTCCTGGCGCACTGCGTCCATCGAGTCCTGGTCGATCCAGCACAGCAGCAGGTCGGCCGCCGGCGGCTGGCGCCCGATGCCCGTCGCGACCCGCGCGTCGCGCGTCAGGATCTCCAACCGCTCGACGGCACCCGCGAAGTCGAGCAGCGCGAGTAGCAGCAGGCTGCCGAGCAGAATCGTGATCGCGGCGACGACGCGGCGCATGTGCGCATCGAACGCGACCAGGGTCGTCCGGCCAAGGGTGCGGATGCCGACCCGCCTCAACGGCTCGTCGCCCGGCTCTCCGCGCGCTTGGCCAGCCGGTCCCGGCTCCAGCGCTGCCACTTGCGTTCGCTGGCGCGCAGGCGGTCGGCGAAGGGCTCCAGCAGCTGTGACTTCTCGCTTGCGAGACGCTGGCGTTCGGCGCGCAAGGGCGGGACTTCGGCCGGCGCGAGCAGCTCGAGGTGCGCGGTGAGCGCATCGAGGTTCGTCGCCAGCAGGTACCAGGCGCGCGGCTCGTGCGGCAGCAGCCCGCTCTCCCGGCGACAGGCGTCGACGGCTTCGCGCAGCAGCGGCAGCGTGTCCACGATGGTCCGCTGCTGGTCGGCGAACCGGGCGAGCGCGGCGCCGAGCGAGCGCTGGCGCCGCGGATCGCTCGGCACGAGCCGGCAGCTCTCGCGCATGTGCGCGACGGCCCGCGCAATGTCACCCGCGAAGAACCAGTACGTGCCCCAGTGGACGTCGCGTTCGAGCGGCAGGTGGTCGGCGAGCTTCGCGGCGCGCTCGAGATCCTGCAGGCCGAACTCACGGTCGCCGCTGGCGACCCGGCTGACCCCGAGGGCGCCGAGGATGCCGGCGTTTGCCGGCGCGCGCGCGAGGTAGCGCTCGTAGGCGGCGACCGCCTTCGGATGCTGTTCCACCAGATGCCAGTAGGCGGCGAGCTCGCCGAGCATCAGGGGCTCCACGTCCGCCCAGTCGATCGCCTGCTGCGCGAGCGCGAGCAGCTCTTCGGCGCGCTGGAAGTCCTTCGCCTGCGCGCCGAGCATCCTGACCGCGGCGACCTGGCAGCAGGCGCTGCGCGGGTGCACCGCGCTCAGGCGCTGCAGGCTCTCCTGCGTGGGCTCGGGTGCCTTGGCGTCCTGGGCGAGGGTCACCAGCTGATAGAACGCGCGCGCCGGACTCGAAGCCGCGACATAGGGCGCGTAGATCGCGTAGGCATCCAGGTGGCGGCCGAGCTTGCGCAGGATCGCGACCTCTCCGGCCGCAGCGAGCTTCGCGAACCGGGGCGCGCGGAAGCGCACGGCCGCGAGCAGGGTCCGCGCCTCGAGCCAGTGCCCGAGCGAGCCGAGCAGGTAGGCCCGGCCGAGCAGCGCCCTCGCGTCCACGCCATCGTCCCGCGCCAGGTCCTCGACCAGGGCCCGAGGAGCCCCGGTCTGGGCCTTGGACGCCACGAACTCGCGCACGCTCGCGAGCTGGCGCGTGAGCGTGTCGACCGGGTGCTTCGCCGGCATCCGGGCGAGCACTTCGGCCGCAGCTCCGAGTTCGCCGCGGGCCAGGTGCTCGAGCGCCCGCAGCAGCATCAGGTCGGGGTCGCCCGGGTAGCGCGCGCATGCGGCCGTGAGCTGCTGCTGGTAGTCGCCGATGTCGCGCACGAGCAGGGCCTCGAAGAGCTCGGCCTCGGTGCGGCGCCGCTCGCTGGCCTGCAGTTCGTGGCTCGTGTCGCGGAACAGCCAGAACATCGCCGCGATCGCGGTGAGGGCTAGCGCCGCGCCGGCGGCGACCCGGTGCTTGCGCAGGAAGCGACCAGCGCGGGCGAAGAGTGACGGGCGCCTGGCCGACACCGCCTCGCCGCGCACGAAGGCTTCGAGATCGGCGGCGAAGGCCGCCATGTCCTGGTATCTGCCGGCCGGGTTCTTGGCGAGCGTCTTCAGGCAGATCGCTTCGAGCGGCGGCGGGATCGACCCATCGAGGCGCCGGGGCGGCACCGGCTCGTCACCGAGGATCCGGCGTGTGACCGACTCGACGGTCTCCCCCGGGAACGGCCGCGCGAGGGTCAGGCACTCGTAGAGCACGACTCCGAGCGACCAGACATCGGCGGGCGGCCCGATCCTGCGCTGCCCGGTGATCTGCTCCGGGCTCGCGTAGGCCGGCGAGCCGACCCACTCCCCGGTCGCGGTCAGGGTCGCCGCCGCCACGTCCTTCGCGAGGCCGAAATCGGCGAGCCGCGGTTCGCCGTGCACGTCGACCAGGATGTTCGCGGGTTTGACGTCGCGATGGACGATGCCCTGGGCGTGCGCGGCGTGCAGCGCGCGCGCGACCTTGGCGCAGAGCGTCGCCGCCTCCTTGTGGCTCGCCGGACGGCTCGTGCGCCGGCGCAGCAACGCGGCCAGCGTCTCGCCCTCGACCCAGTCCATGACCAGGTAGGCCAGTCCCTCGTGTTCACCGACCGCGAGCACCCGCACAGCGTGGGGATGGTCGATGCGGGCGGCGGCCCGCGCTTCCTGCAGGAAGCGTTCGCGTCCGCGCGTGCCGTGGTCCTGGGTCGGCGCGAGGATCTTGACCGCGACCGGGCGGTCGAGGCCGAGCTGGCGCGCGCGGT